>NZ_JAFWFM010000090.1:0-22357 GCF_017515625.1 Geobacillus sp. | reverse complement strand
CGCTCGGCCGCCCACTAGTATTATTTAGCCGAAAACTGAAATATATGTCAAGGACATTTTCTTGAAAGAGAAAGAGCGCGTCTATTGCAATCCCTTCCGTTGTATGATAAATTATAATAGTGTTTTTAGAGGGATGTAAAAGCAAGGAGGGAAAAACGATGGCGAAATGCTTCATTACCGGCAAGAAAAAATCGTTCGGCAACACACGTTCGCACGCCATGAACGCCAGCCGCCGCACGTGGAAAGCCAACTTGCAAAAAGTGCGCATTTTAGTCGACGGCAAACCGAAACGCGTTTGGGTTTCGGCGCGCGCCCTGAAATCCGGAAAAGTAAAACGCGTCTAACCGTTCAACAAAAAAAGCACCAAAAATGGTGCTTTTTTCTTACCCTTTTTTAAACGCGTTCAACACCGCCCGCACAATTCCGCCTAAAAATTTCGGCAGCTTGATCGTATAAAACTTCATCCCGATTCCCTCCTCACACCCGTCATATCACGCACTTCCCGCCATTTCCTTATCCAGTATATTCCGTTGCTGACCAATCGCAACTACGGGCAGCCGGCAAAATCGCTGCTCCTTATCATCATTAATATGCCTTCCGAAAACGAAAAAGTACCGGAAGATTGGATAAGTTCGTTACTAATACATAGTGTGGAGCCGCGGGAAATATGACAGTCGGCCAATGGATATTTAAATCCAATAAGCGTGAGCCCCGCCACCGTTTCAGAAATCGGGATGTAAGACACATAGCGGTATCGATCGTCGCGTGTGATCGTATGCACGCCGGGCAGATGGACGGTCAACACATTTTGCCGGTCGACGATTTCAATCGGCCGGCCGGCGTATTTCAGCAACAGCTCGACATTGCCAAACAGATGGTCAAGCCGTCCGCCGGTGGCGCCAAACAGACGGATGTGGCAGGCGTCCTGTTCCACCGCCCAATCAAGGGCGATCTCCATATCTGTTTTGTCTTTTTCTGCCGGCCATATTTCCAAATCCGGAAGCATTTGCTGAAGCTTGGCCACTTCTTCAGCCGGCACGGAATCGAAATCGCCAAACGCCCGCACCGGCTGGAGGCCGGCTTCAAGCAGCGCCGTTGTGCCGCGGTCGACGCCGACCCAATGCACATCCGCGCCGTCATAGCGGCGCAAGCTAGGGAGAAGCTCACGCGGGCCGCCGCCGACAATATGGATCACCATTCCCCTTCCCCCTTCGCCTTTTTCAATAAGAAAAAGCCTTGTTTCGCCTTGCCTGGCTTTTCCGGCGCTCACCGCCTACCGTTGCAGCGGCTGCCGGATGCAGGAGCCCGTTCTCTACTTGGCGCACGCTTCTCGCAAAGCGCGAATGGCCGCCGCCCGGTCCGCCTCATTGTAAATGGCCGACCCGGCGACGAGCACATTCGCCCCGGCTTCGGCGCAAAGCGGCGCTGTTTTCGCGTTGACGCCGCCGTCCACTTCGATGTCCAGCGTCTTGTTTTGTTCGCCGGCCAAACGGGCGACTTCGCGAATTTTCGGCACGACGGACGGAATGAACGCCTGCCCGCCAAACCCCGGGTTGACTGTCATCAATAGAACAAGATCGACGTCGGCGATGACATGGCGGATTGTCTCAACCGGCGTATGCGGATTCAACACGACCCCGGCCTTGACACCTTGCTCTTTAATAAAGTGAATCGTCCGGTGCAAATGCACGCACGCCTCGGCGTGGACGGAGATGATGTCCGCCCCGGC
Organism: Geobacillus sp.; assembly: GCF_017515625.1. Lineage (NCBI taxonomy): Bacteria > Bacillati > Bacillota > Bacilli > Caryophanales > Anoxybacillaceae > Geobacillus > Geobacillus sp. Next base: position 20,628 of record NZ_JAFWFM010000090.1, on the reverse strand, counting down.
TTTGGCGAACGCCGGAATGTATCGGTCAGGGTCGGCGATCATTAAATGAACGTCAAGCGGCAGCTTCGTCACCGGGCGAATGGCGGCAACGACCGGCGGCCCGATCGTGATATTCGGCACGAACCGTCCGTCCATGACATCGACATGAAGCCAATCGGCTCCGCCTTCTTCCACCGAACGGATTTCCTCGGCCAAACGGGAAAAATCAGCTGACAAAATCGATGGCGCAATTCGAATCATCGTTCAATACCTCGGCTTTCGTTCTTTCATTTCCGCAACAAAACTTAAATAATGGTCGTAGCGGTACGGCGGAATGTCCCCAGCCTCAGCCGCCTCGCGGACCGCACATTTCGGTTCGGCCACATGAAGGCAGCCGCGGAACTTGCACCCTTCTCCGTATTCCCGGAATTCCGGAAAATAGCGCGGCAGCTCGTCAAGTTCAATATCGTCGAACTCGAGGGCGCTAAACCCCGGTGTGTCGGCGACGAGCCCGCCGGCCACCTCCAGCAGCTCGACGTGGCGGGTCGTATGTTTGCCGCGCCCTAAATGGGTGGAAATATCGCCGGTTTTCAGCCGCAAATCCGGGCGAAGCGCATTTAACAGCGATGACTTGCCGACGCCGGACTGTCCGGCAACGACCGAGACGCGGCCGCGCAGGTGCGCCGCCAGCTTATCGAGGCCGTCTTTTGTCACGGTCGACGTCTCAATCACCTCATAGCCAATGCGCCGGTAATCACCTGCATAACGGGCGATCGCGTCTTTCGCCTCGCCATCGAGCAAATCCATTTTGCTAATGACGATAATCGGCGCAATTTCCTTCGATTCGATTAAGACGAGAAAGCGGTCCAACAGCTTGGCGCTAAAGTCCGGGCTTACGGCAGAAAAAACTAAAATCGCCTGCTCGACGTTGGCGATCGGCGGCCGCACCAGTTCATTTTGCCGCTCGCGAATGTCCAAAATGTAGCCTTCCGTCTCACTTGTCGCCGTAAAGACGACGCGGTCGCCGACAAGCGGCGTCACTTTTTGCTTGCGAAACACACCGCGCCCGCGGCACTGAAACACATTCCCTTCCGAGAGCACGTAATAAAATCCGCTCAACGCTTTGATGATTTGCCCTTCTGCCATAGCCTCACTCCTTTTTTCCGCCGTGTTCTGGATATGGAATCGATCCTTCGTCTTTGACAACATTGTTGACAATAACGCGATAATACGCCGTCTCCCCGTATGGAATTTCAAACTCTACGATCTCCGTGGCCGGCCCTGTCAGCCGGTACGTTTTATATGGCGTTGTCATGTTATGGTTCGCATCTTGAATGTAAAGCTGGGCTTCCACCACCTGTCCGTTTTCCGCCGGCTCGTATGGGATGACGATTTCTTTGATGACCGTTTTGGATGGCTTCGGCTCCGGGCCGCGGGAAATGACGACCGTAACAGTCTCGCCTTTTTCCACCTGCTCATTGGCTGCCGGAGTTTGCGAGATGACAAGCCCTTTCGGCACTTCATCGGAATACTCGTACTTCACTTCAATGCGCAGCCCTTGGTCTTCGCCGTAGTCGCGCACACTTTTTTCCGTATAGCCGCTCAAGTCTTTGAGCGTTACGGTTTCCGGACCGAGGCTGACCGTGAACATCACTTCCGTTTCGCTCGGCACGACTTCATCGCCGGCGTACGGATATTGATCCAAAATCGTCCCTTCCGGCTTATCGCTATGGCGGCCGTTGCGCGTAATGCGAGTGAACCCTTCCGCGCGCAGCTCCTCCTCGGCGGCCGAAATATCGTCGCCGATAAAGCTTGGAAACTCGATTTTCTTTTTGCCGGCGCTCTTATAGATGACAATGCCGGCCCCTTGCTTCACCGTCATTCCGGCTTCCGGGTCGGTGCGCACGACTTTTCCTTCTTCTATTGCATCATCTTCGACATCGATCGTGTCTTTGATTTCCAAGCCGAGCGCCGACAACTGTTCAACAGCTTCGTCATAGTCTTTATTGACGACATCCGGCACCGTCACTTCCTTTGGAAAGAACACGTCCGGAATCCATGTGAGCGCGCTCACGCCGGCCGCTCCAAGCAATAGGATGACGGCGGCAAGCCAGGCGATCCAGACCCGCTTCCGTTTCGGCTTCGCCTTTGGCTCGTCATCCGCTTTGGCCGGCTCGTTCGCCTTTTCCTCATAGACAAGCGTCTCCGGCTCAAGCGCGGCGCTTTCCGGATGTTTTATGATCGGGATGGCCTTCGTCGCTTCATCGCCGTCATCCGGGATCGTGAATTTGGCCTCGTTGCGCCGCCTCGGGTCCAGCGCCGTCCGGATGTCCTCGTTCATGGCGCGCGCCGATTCATAGCGGTAAAACGGGTCTTTCGCCGTCGCTTTTAAAATAATATTTTCGACGCTTTGCGGAATGTCGGGATTCCACGCCTTGGGCGACGGCGTTTCCGCCTGCAAATGCTTCAGCACGATCGAAACGGCCGATTCGCCGGAAAACGGCAGCCGGCCGGTGACAAGCTCAAACATGACGATGCCAAGCGAATAAATGTCCGACTTTTCAGTGGCAATGCCGCCGCGCGCCTGCTCCGGCGACAAATAATGAACCGAACCGAGCACCGAGTTCGTCTGTGTAATCGTCGTTCCACTCATCGCCACCGCGATGCCGAAGTCGGTCACTTTCACGTTGCCGTGCTCATCAAGCAAAATGTTTTGCGGTTTAATGTCGCGGTGGATAATACCGTTCTCATGGGCATGGGCGATGGCCGACGTCAGTTGGTCCATGATGCAAAGCGCCCGCTCGACCGGAAGCGGGGCATGCTGCTGAATGTACTGTTTCAGCGTCGAACCGCGCACATACTCCATCACGATATAATAAAGGCCTTCTTCCTCGCCGACGTCGTAAATCGGCACAATATGCTCATGATTTAAGCTCGTCGCCGCCTGCGCTTCGCGGCGGAACCGTTTAATAAACCGGTCGTCGTTGGCAAAATCAAGGCGGAGCACTTTCACGGCGACATCGCGCTCCAAAATGATGTCGCGGGCCAAATAGACATTCGCCATGCCGCCGCCGCCGATCAGGCTGATGATTTTGTAGCGGTCGTTCAATCGCTTTCCGATAAGCACGCCGATCACCCACCTTCACGTTCCACTGAAAAATCAACGACTGCAAGCGAAATGTTGTCTTCTCCGCCCCGCCCGTTCGCCAATTCGATGAGCGCCTGCGCTTTTTCTTCAAGCGCGCCGGCACCGGTCAAAATTTGCACGATGTCTGCCTCGGGCACTTTATTTGACAATCCGTCCGAGCATAGCAGGAGCATATCGCCGTCATCGATGGAAACGGTTTTGATATCGACCTTCACGGCCGGTTCGGTGCCAAGCGCCCGCAAAAGCACGTTTTTGCGTGGATGGTGTTCGGCGTCCTCTTTGGAAATTTGCCCGCTTTTGACCAGCTCATTGACAAGAGAATGGTCATCGGTCAACTGTTGAATTCCGTTTTGGTTCAATAAGTAGCAGCGGCTGTCGCCGATATGCGCGATGGTGGCAAACGGCCCAGCGCAAATGGCGCCGACGACCGTCGTTCCCATCCCTTGGCATTCCGGATGGGAGAGGGCGTAGCGAAACAGCCGCTCATTGGCGGCTGCGATCTGCACTTTCAGCCACTGCTCCGCCTCAGCCGGCGAGGAAACGCACGGCGCTTGCTCCCATTGCTCTTGCAAGTGCGCCACCGCCATCGCGCTCGCCACATCGCCGGCGCGGTGACCGCCCATTCCATCGGCGACAACCGCGAAATATTGGCCGCTTTCGTTGACAAATACACCGCCGTTGTCTTCGTTATGCTCGCGAATTTGGCCGATATCAGTTCGGAAAACGGCTCGCATCCGATTCACCTCGTCTCTTCTTTCCGCTCCTTCGCGCGAAGCTGTCCGCAGGCGGCATCGATGTCGTGTCCGTGTTCGCGGCGAATGGTGACGTTGATTCCATGTTTTTTCAGCGCCCGTTCAAAGGCAAAAATTTGGTTGCGCGGCGTGCGCACATAATTTCGCTCCGGCACATAGTTGACCGGAATCAAATTTACATGGCATTTCAGCCCTTTAAGCAGCTCAGCCAGCTGCTCGGCATGCTCAAGTTGGTCATTCACTCCGCCGAACAATCCGTACTCGAACGTCACGCGCCGTCCAGTTTTTTCAATGTAGTATCGGACCGCCTCCATGAGCTTCGGCAGCGGATACGCCTTATTAATCGGCATCAGCTTCGTCCGCAGCTCGTTCGTCGGTGCATGCAGCGAAATGGCGAAATTGATTTGCATGCCTTCGTCAGCAAATTGATAGATTTTCGGAATAATCCCGCTCGTTGACACGGTGATATGGCGGGCGCCGATGTTCAACCCTTTCGGATGGTTGACGATGCGCAAAAATTTGATGAGCGCATCGTAATTGTAAAACGGCTCGCCAATGCCCATCACGACGATGCTGCTGACGCGCTCATTGGTCTCATCGAGCGCCTTTTGCACGTGTACAACTTGAGCGACGATTTCGCCCGCTTCCAAATGACGCTTCAGCCCACCGAGCGTCGAGGCGCAAAACGTGCAACCGATGCGGCAGCCGACTTGGGTCGTCACGCACACCGAATTGCCGTAGTTATGGCGCATGAGCACGGTCTCGATCGAATAGCCGTCATGGAGCTCAAACAAAAACTTGATCGTCCCATCTTTGGACGTTTGCTTGACAATCGTTTTGAGCGTCGTGATCGAAAACGACGCCACGAGCTGTTCGCGCAGCCGTTTCGGCAAGTTCGTCATCTCGGCAAAATCGGTGACGCGCTTTTCATACAGCCATTCGTAAATTTGTGTGGCGCGAAACGGCTTTTCGCCTTGAGCAGCAAGCCATTCTTTCCACTCGTCAAGCGTGAGCGAATAAACAGACGGCAACGATGGCGGCTGCCCGCCGCTGGAGGCCCGGCGGACAGCGGTCTGGACGATTTCCACTCCATTTACACCTTCTTTCGTAGTAATGCGATAAAAAACCCGTCGGAATCAAAATAATGCGGCAACAGCTGCAGCATTCCGCTTCGCACGCGCGGCCGCACCGGCTCTGGCATCCGCTCGGCGAGACGGTCGTCAAGGGCAAAATCCGGATGGTCGGCCAAAAAACGGGCGATCGCGTCTTCATTCTCTTCGCGCTCGATGGTGCACGTACTGTAAACGAGCACGCCCCCTTTTTTCAACAGCGGCGCGGCCGCCCGCAAAATGGCTTGCTGCACCGCAACGAGCGAGGCGACGTCGTCTTTCCCTTTCGTGTATTTGATCTCCGGCTTGCGGCGAATGACGCCGAATCCGGTGCACGGCGCATCGACCAAAATGCGGTCAAACGACTCAGGGGCAAACCGCTCGCCGAGCCGGCGGCTGTCAAGGGCGAGGGGGGTGATGCAGCGAAACCCAAGCCTTTGCGCCTGCTGCTCAATGAGCTTCACTTTATGCTCATGAACATCGACGGCGACCACTTCACCGCGGCCGCCCATCCGCTCGGCGATATGGGTCGTCTTCCCCCCGGGCGCCGCGCAGCAGTCAAGCACCCGCTCGCCGGGAGCCGGATCAAGCGCCCGGGCGACAAGCATCGAGCTTTCATCTTGGATCGTCAGCAAACCGGCGCGAAACGCTTGCGTATGCGCCAAATTTCCTTTTTCCGCGCGGACAGCCTCCGGCGCGAGATGGCCGGGAGCAGCTGCCATGCCTTCAGCACGCAGCCGGTCAAGCGCTTCCTCCACCGTCGCCCGCAGCCGGTTGACGCGGGCTGTTGACTGCGGCGGGCGCAAATTCGTCTCGCACATGCGCGCCGTTTCCTCAAAACCGTATTGGCCGATCCAGCGCCGGACAAGCCATTCCGGATGGCTGGTGGCGACGGCGAGCCGTTTTCCGGAGTCGTGAATCGCCTCAAGCGAAGGCAGACCCTCACGGCCGATCGTGCGCAAAACGCCGTTGACAAGCGAGGCGATGCCGCGATGGCCGCGCCGCTTGGCGATCTCGACCGCTTCAAAAATGGCGGCGTGATCCGGGACGCGGTCCAAATACACCATTTGGTACAGCGTCAACCGGAGCAGCATGCGCACCCACGGCTCCAGCCGGCGCGCCTTTCGCAAAAACGGAGCTAAATAGTAGTCAAGCGTATCACGCCGCTGCACCGTGCCGTAGACGATCTCCGTCAGCAACGCCGCATCGCGCCCGTCAAGCCGGCCTTTGCGAATCGCTTCATTGAGCTCCAGATGGCTGTAGGCTCCTTGTTGTTCAATTGCCAACAATGTCTCCAACGCAAGTTCACGTACGTTCATGATCCTCTCCTAGCTTCATGCCGACCGAAAGACGGCTGCCGGCGCCGCGCAAAAACTCGCCGGCGGCCATCCGCTTTTTGCCGGCCGGCTGCAATTCGGTGATGCGAATGGCTGTCTCATTGCCGGTGGCCACTACAATGCCGTTTTCCTCGAGCGCCACAATCGTGCCCGGCGGCGCCGCTTCTGGTGTCGGCACTTTTTCTCCCCACCAAACTTTCCAAACGTTCCCGCTGTGTGTCGTATACGCAACCGGCCACGGATGGAAGGCGCGAATATGGTTGTAAATGGCTTCACCAGGCTGCGTCCAGTCGATCCGCTCCTGCTCGCGGCGAATGTTCGGCGCATACGTCGCTTTCTCCTCATCTTGCGGAACGGGCGCAATGTTTCCTTCCAATAAAAGTGGAAGCGTTTCTGATAATAGTTTAGCCCCGGCGGCGCTCAATTTATCATGGAGCGTGCCGACCGTGTCCGTTTCAGCAATCGGCACCTCGACTTGCGCCAACATATCGCCGGCATCCAGCTTCTCGACCATATACATGATCGTGACGCCCGTTTTCGTTTTTCCTTGCCAGATGGCATAATGGATCGGCGCCCCGCCGCGCAGCTCGGGCAGAAGCGAGGCATGGACATTGATGCAGCCGTATTCCGGCGCTTCCAGCAGCGCTTTCGGCAAAATTTGCCCGAACGCCGCCGTCACAATCAAATCAGGCGCAAACGCCAACACTTGTTCGTATTGCTCCGGCTCACGAATTTTTGTCGGCTGCAGCACCGGGATGCCGTGGCGCTCCGCTTCCACTTTCACCGGGGGTGGCACGAGCTGGCGCTTCCGCCCTTTTGGCTTATCCGGCTGGGTGACAACCGCCGAAACATGATAGCCGTCGTCAAGAAGCTGCCGCAAAATCGGCACGGCAAAATCAGGAGTCCCCATAAACACAATGTTCGTCATCGGCATCTATCCTTCCAATTCCTCAAGATCACAGTAACGGATCACTTTTGATGTAAACAGCACACCGTGCAAATGGTCGATTTCATGCTGCAACGCGCGCGCCAAAAAACCGGCGGCCGAAAGCGTAAACGAACGGCCGCGCCGGTTTTGCGCCCGCACGTTCACAAATTTCGCGCGCGGCACTTCGCCAAACAGGCCGGGAAAGCTCAAACAGCCTTCCACATCGACCTCTTCGCCGCGCGCCTCGAGGATAACTGGGTTGATGAGCTCAATCCGGCCGTGTTCATCGCCGACGTCAATGACGGCGATCTGCTTGGCGATGCCGACTTGCGGGGCGGCCAAGCCGACCCCGTCAGCGGCAAGCATCGTATCGTACATGTCGTCAAGCAGCCGGGCAAGCTCGCGGTCAAACGTTGTCACCGGGGCGCACGGCTGCTCCAAAATCGGGGCGGGATATGTGACAATCGGCAATATTGGCAACGTCATTTCCTCCATTTTCACATCATCATATACGGGTTCGTATCGACGGTGATGGCCGCTCCGCCATGGGCGGCATCGGCTTGGTAGCGGTCGATGACCGCTTTGAGCGCCGCCGTTACATTCGGTTCCCGTTTGTATTTTATCATGCACTGGTAACGATATCTATCGTGAAGGCGGGCGATCGGCGAGGCGACCGGACCGAGAACGACCGCCTCGTTTGACAGCTGTTTGCGCATGTAGGCGGCGATTTTTTCCGCCGTCTTGGCGGCAGCCGGCGCTTCCTGGTGGGCGACCGTGATGAGCGTCAAGTAGTAGTACGGCGGATAACCGTGCGCTTTGCGCAGCATCATCTCCTGCCGATAAAAGGCGCGATAGTCATGGCGGGCGGCAAGCTCGATGCTGTAATGGTCGGGCGTGTACGTCTGAATGACGACTTCACCCGGCAACTCATGCCGTCCGGCGCGCCCGCTCACTTGTGTCAGCAGCTGAAACGTTTTTTCCGCGGCGCGGAAATCGGGCAAATGCAGCATCGTGTCAGCCGCCAGCACGCCGACGAGCGTGACGTTTGGAAAATCGAGCCCTTTGGCAATCATTTGCGTGCCGAGCAAAATATCGGCTTCCTTGGCGGCAAAACGGGAAAGCAGCTCTTCATGCTCCCCTTTGCGTCCGGTCGTGTCGACATCCATGCGGATGACGCGCGCTTTCGGCAGCAACCTCGTCAGTTCTTCTTCCACTTTTTGCGTGCCAGTGCCAAAAAAGCGGATGTGTTCGCTTCCGCACGACGGACAGCGGGGGGCAAGCGGCTCTTCATGCCCGCAATAATGGCATTTCATCCGCTCGCCGGCGCGATGGTACGTAAGCGAGATGTCGCAATGCGGACAACGGATGACGTAGCCGCAGCCGCGGCACATGACAAACGTTGAATAGCCGCGCCGGTTTAAAAACAGCACCGCCTGCTCGCCGCGTTCGAGCCGCTGTCGCAACCCGTCAAGCAGCCGGCGTGAAAACATGGAGCGGTTGCCGCTGCGCAGTTCCTCGCGCATATCGACGACATGGACCGACGGCAAACCTTGGCGGCTGACGCGCTCCGGCAGCTCAAGCAGCTCGTACACCCCTTTGGCGGCGCGGGCGAACGTCTCAAGCGAGGGGGTGGCGCTGCCAAGCACGACCGGGCAGCTGTGGCGGCGGGCGCGGTAAATGGCGACATCGCGCGCGTGGTAGCGCGGCATTTCTTCTTGCTTATAGCTCGTCTCATGTTCTTCGTCGATGATGATCATCCCTAAGTTTTCAAACGGGGCAAACACGGCTGAGCGCGCACCGACGACAAGCTGCACTTCTTTCCGGTGAATTTTCCGCCATTCGTCGTATTTTTCCCCGATGGACAGCCCGCTGTGGAGCACTGCCACCTTCGGACCGAACCGCCCCTTAAACCGCTCGACCATTTGCGGCGTCAGTGAAATTTCCGGGACAAGGACAATCGCCTCTTTCCCTTGGCGCAGCACTTCGTCGATCGCCTGCATGTACACTTCCGTCTTCCCGCTCCCGGTGACGCCGTAAAGCAAAAACGTGCGGTGCTCTCCGGCGCGCACCGAAGCGGCGATTTTCGCCAACGCCGCTTCTTGTGCCGGAGTGAGCGCCGGCGGCTCACTCGGCTGAAACGTGCGATGTTCGTACGGGTCGCGGTACACCTCGACATCGTTCAGCACCACCAATCCTTTGTCGACGAGCGCTTTCAGCGGCGCTGAGGAAACGCCAAGCGCCGCTTGCAGCTCGGCAACCGGCACCGCTTCCCCTTTTTCAAGCAAAAACGAAAGCACGTCCTTTTGCCTTGAAGGCAGCGCCGCCAGCGCGTCGTTTGCCTGTTTGTCCGGAACGGCCAAACGCGCATGCTTCACCGTTTTCTTGCCTGCTTTTTCTTTCACTTCGTAAACGGCTTCAAGCACACCTTGCTGTACCGCTTTTTGCGCCGCCCGCCATAAGCTGGCGGCTTCAATGTCTTTCCAAGCCACTTCCATTTGATGGACAAACAGCGGCTTTAGGTCGTCCGGCAATGCTTCCCGATTTCGTTCATCCGTCAAGCGGAGCGTTTTTTCATATTTCGCCCGCATCGCCGCCGGCAGCATCGCCTGGTACGCCGAGATGGCGAAACAGAGCGTCGTTTCCGTTAAATAGCGGCCAAGATCCAGCAGCTCTTCGTTTAACACCGGCACGACATCAAGCACATGCTCAATCGGTTTCAGCTGCTTGATGTCGGAATGGTCTTTCACCTCGACGACAAACCCTTGCAAACGCCGCGCCCCAAACGGCACCGTCACCCGCATGCCCGGCTGGATGACGCCTTGCCAGCGCTCCGGGATCGCATAATCGAACGGGCGGTCCGTCTGCCGGGACGGAACATCGACAATCACGGAGGCGACTTTCATCGAATCCCCTCGATATAGGCGTGTATTTCTTTTAAAATTTCCTCGGCCGCCTCGCGTTTTGTCATGAGCGGCAGCGGCCGAACGACGCCGTCGCGGCGGAAGATGGTGACGATGTTCGTATCGCCGGCAAACCCTGCGCCTTCTTCGGTGACATTGTTGGCGACGACCATATCGAGCCGCTTTTCTTCCAGTTTTTTTAACGCATACTGCTCAAGGTTGTCCGTCTCAGCGGCAAATCCAACCAAAATCTGCCCCGTTTTCCGCTCGCCAAGCGCCTTCAAAATATCGACCGTCCGCTCCATCTCGACGACATAACCGCCCGGTTGCTTTTTAATTTTGGAAGCTGCGACATATTTCGGCCGATAATCGGCGACCGCCGCCGCTTTGATCACGATGTCCGTTTCCGCAAAGCGAGACAAAACCGCTTCATACATTTCTTCCGCCGATTCAACCGCCACCGTCTCGACGCCATCGGGCGATGGGAGCGCCGTCGGTCCGGAGACGAGCGTCACCGAAGCGCCGAAGCGGGCCGCCGCTTCGGCGATGGCGTAGCCCATTTTTCCGCTCGAATAGTTAGAGAAATAGCGGACTGGGTCGAGCTTCTCCCGCGTCGGCCCGGCGGTGACAAGAATGCGCTTCCCGCGAAACAGCGGCGGATCGCCGGCAAAAAACCGCTCGATATGGGCAATGATGTTCTCCGGTTCCTCGAGACGCCCTTTGCCGATGTAGCCGCACGCCAAGTAGCCTTCCGACGGTTCGATGAACCGGTAGCCGAACTCACAGAGCCGCTCCATGTTCGCCCGAACGGCCGGATGCTCGTACATATGAACGTTCATCGCCGGAGCGATCCAGACGGGCGCTTTCGTCGCCAAAATCGTCGTCGTCACCATATTATCGGCGATGCCGGCGGCCAGCTTCGCCATCGTATTGGCCGTCGCCGGCGCAACGAGGACGAGATCCGCCCAGTCCGCCAAATCGATATGGGCGATGACGGCCGGGTTGTTTTCGGCAAATGTATCGACATACACTTCCTGGCGCGACAATGCTTGAAACGTGAGCGGTGTAATGAACTGGCACGCCCCTTCTGTCATGATCACTTTTACTTCAGCGCCGCGCTGGACGAGCTGGCTGGTGAGCACCGCCGCCTTGTACGCCGCCACCCCCCCGGTCACACAAAGCAAAATATGTTTTCCCTTGATCATGTTGGCCACCCCCCGACATTGAAAAAATAACAACCTAAAGCTAGGTTGTTATTTTTCCTCTTCCACTAATTCGACCTTGTCACCGGCAATTTCCTCGAGCGCCTGGCCGACAAATTTTTTCGACACCGGCTTTTTCACCATCAGCTCCGCACCGTCCTGCAACTCGCGTGCCCGTTTGGCCACCACCGTGACAAGCTTATACTTGGAGTCCACTTTTTGCATCAGCAAATCGATGGAAGGATACAGCATCGTCATTCCACCCCCAACATCCGTTTATATCGCTCGGCGACGCGTTCGCGCCGGCAATGCTCAGCCGTGACAATCGCCTTGATCCGCTCGCAGGCGAGCTCGACTTCATCATTTTCCACGACATAGTCGTACGCATCCATCATTTCAAGCTCCTCTTTCGCCGCCCGCAGCCGATTTTCAATCAGCTCTTTCGACTCGGTGCCGCGTCCGATGATCCGCTTTTCAAGCTCCGTGAGACTTGGCGGGGCCAAGAAAATGAAGAGCGCCTCTGGAAACGCCCGCCGCACTTTCATCGCTCCTTGCACTTCGATTTCCAAAAACACGTCTTTCCCTTCGGCGAGCGTTTTTTCCACATAATCAATCGGCGTCCCATAATAGTTGCCGACATACTCGGCCCATTCGAGCAGCTTGTTTTCCCGAATCATTTGTTCAAACTGCTCGCGCGTCCGAAAGAAATAGTCGACGCCTTCCACTTCGCCTTCGCGCGGCTTGCGTGTTGTGACGGACACTGAATAATGAAGCTTGATGTCAGGACGCGAAAACAGCGCTTTGCGCACCGTCCCTTTGCCAACGCCGGACGGCCCTGACATGACGATTAACAATCCACGTTCGCTTTTCAACGTTGAAAACCCTACCCTTCCTCGGAGAAATCATCGCTTCCGTACAAGCGGTTCGCCACCGTTTCCGGCTGTACGGACGATAAAATGACGTGATCGCTGTCGGTGATGATGACCGCGCGCGTTCTTCGGCCGTGCGTCGCGTCAACGAGCTTGCCGCTTTCGCGCGCATCTTGGATGATCCGTTTAATCGGCGCCGAATCAGGGCTGACAATCGTAATGATGCGGGCGGCTGACACCATGTTTCCGTACCCGATATTGATAAATTTCATCATCATGACACGCCCACCTGCCATATCCGATATTGTTGCCGCCAATAAGTCGTTTTAAACAGTTATTCCACGTTTTGCACCTGCTCGCGCATTTTCTCAAGCACGCTTTTCATCTCAACGACTTGCGCGGCGATCAAGCTGTCGTTCGCCTTGGCGCCGATCGTGTTCACTTCGCGGTTCAGCTCTTGCACCAAAAAGTCAAGCTTCCTCCCGATCGGTTCGTCCGCCTCAAGGACGTCCGTCATTTGCGCCAAATGGCTGCGGATGCGTTTCAATTCCTCGTGAATGTCCGCCTTTTCCGCAAACACCGCCACTTCTGTGAGCAGCCGCGCTTCATCAACCGGAGAAGGCGCCCATTCGCGCAGGCGGCGCGCAAGCCGCTCGCGGTATTGCTCGACTACAAGCGGCGCCCGCTGCTCAATGACTTCCACCCCGGCTTCGACTTCATGAAGGCGGGCGCGCAAATCCGCGGCCAGCGCCTCCCCTTCGCGCCGGCGCATGGCCACAAGTTCCTTTGCCGCTTCATCGACAGCGGCCAAAAGCAGCGGCTCGACCTGCTCGTTCGCTCCTTCCTCTTCCACCACTTCGACGGCCCCATCAAGCCGAAGCAACTCGGCCGCCGTCACGCTGCCGTCAATGGCAAATCGCTTTGCGGCTTCCTGCACTCCGGCCCAATACTGGCCAAGCAAATCCCAATCGATATGTACGCTCCGTTTCACAAGCCCTTCTCCGGCGATCGTGACGAACACTTCCACTTTTCCGCGCCGCACGTACGGTGAAATTGCTTTTTTTATTTTATCCTCAAACACGAGCCATTGTCTAGGGAGGCGAATGGAAATTTCACAAAACCGGTGGTTGACCGATTTCATTTCCACCGCCACCGTCAAGCGATCCGTTTTTTTCGTGCTCGCGCCAAAACCAGTCATGCTGTAAACCATGCCATCACATCCGTTGCGTCGTTGATGAAAAAGAAAAGGTCATAGAGCGCTCCTCTATCACCTTTTTTATTATAACATATCCATCCTTTTATTTTCTCGTAAAAAGCGAGCCGGCAAACAAAAAGGTCGGCAAGGCGGACAAACCGATGATGAGCAGCCAATCGACGGCCGCAAGCGGCTTCGTATGGAACACGGCAGCCAGCGGCGGGTAGTAGATCACGACCAGCAGCAACAGCAGCGACACGATCACCGCTGCAACGAGATACATGTTGCCGAACGGACTGCGGTCAAAAACCGAACGATCGCAGCGGCAGTCGAACACATGGATCAATTGGGCCAACACAAGCGTCGCAAACGCCGCTGTCTGGGCGTAAACGAGATCCTCGCCGCTCCGTTCATAGGCGGTCAGAAACGCAGCCAGCGTAACAACGCCGATCAAAAAGCCGCGGCTTACGATTTTCCAGCCGAGCCCGCGGGCGAACACCCCTTCATCGGGACGGCGCGGCGGCCGCTTCATCACGTTTTCTTCTGGTTGGTCGAGCCCGAGCGCCATGGCTGGCAAACCGTCGGTGACAAGATTGACCCATAAAATTTGAATCGGCACGAGCGGCAGCGGCAAGGCAAGCAGCATCGCAAACAACATGACGAGAATTTCCCCAACGTTCGAGGCGAGCAAGTAGCGGATAAACTTGCGGATGTTTTCGTAAATGTTGCGCCCTTCTTCAATCGCGGCCTCAATCGTCGCAAAGTTGTCATCAAGCAGCACGAGCGACGCCGCCTCTTTCGCCACTTCCGTCCCCGACCGGCCCATCGCGACGCCGATATCCGCCGCTTTCAACGCCGGCGCGTCGTTCACCCCGTCGCCGGTCATGGCGACAATATGACCGCGGCGCTTAAAGGCGTTGACAATTTTCAGCTTATGCTCCGGGGAGACGCGGGCAAACACGTAAATATTATCGACCTCGCGTTCGAGCTCGTCGACCGACAGGCGCGATAACGTCGCCCCGTCCATCACTTTTCCGCCGGGCGGGAGCACGCCAAGCTGTTTGGCGATGGCCGTTGCGGTCAACACATGATCCCCGGTGATCATCACCGTTTTCATCCCCGCCTCTTTGCATCGCGCCACCGCCTGCTTCACCTCCGGCCGCGGCGGATCGATCATGCCGGCGACGCCGAGAAACCGAAGCTTCGTCTCCGCCTCCTTCTCCGATCCGATCCGTTCCGTTTCCGCAAGCGGCCGATACGCAATGGCAATCGTGCGCAAGGCGGAAGACGCCATCTGGCGAATCGCCTTCTCAATCGTCTCTTTCCACGCCGGGGTCAGCGCCTGCTCGCGCCCGTTCCATTCCAGGCGGTCCGCCCGCTCAAGCAGCACATCGGGCGCCCCTTTCGTCACAACGAACCGCCGCCCGTTCCGGTCGCGAATGATGACCGTCATCATTTTCCGCTCGGAATCAAACGGAAACTCCTGTTCGATCGTGTACTCACGCAAAAGCATTCCTTTCGCCAATCCAGCTTTGGCCGCCGCGACCAGCAGCGCTCCTTCCGTCGGATCGCCGTCGACGTAACGCCGGCCGTTTTCCTCTTTCAACTCCGAACTATTGCAAAGCACCCCCATTGTCAACAGGCGAGCGAGCTCGGGAACGCGGTTCGGATCAACCGTCCGGCCGCGTTCAGAAAACTCGCCATCCGTTTCAAGACCAACGCCGCTTACCGCAAATGTCCGCCCGCCTGCCCATACTTGCGTGACGGTCATCATGTTTTCCGTCATCGTCCCCGTTTTGTCGGAACAAATGACCGAAGCGCAGCCGAGCGTTTCCACCGCCGGAAGCTTGCGGACGATGGCGTTTCGTTTGATCATCCGCTGCACGCCAAGCGCCAAGACGACCGTCACAATGGCCGGCAACCCCTCCGGAATGGCGGCGACCGCGAGCGACACACCAGCCAAAAACATTTCATACAGGTCGTGCCCTTGAATGACACCTACGGCCACGACCGCTGCCGTCAGCGCCAATGCGACGACAAGCAAAATTTTCCCAAGCTGCTCGAGCCGGCGCTGGAGCGGGGTTGCCCCCGCATCCGCCTCTTCGAGCATCGTTGCGATTTGTCCCATCGCTGTTTTCATCCCAGTGGCGATGACAATCCCGACCCCATTCCCTCTTGTCACGAGCGTCCCCATAAACGCCATATTGTGCAAATCGCCGAGCGACGCCTGTTTCGTATGAAGCGGGGCGGCGGATTTGGCCACCGGCACTGATTCGCCCGTCAGCGCCGACTCCTCGATTTCCAGGCCGGCCGCCTCAATCAAGCGGATGTCGGCCCCGACCCGGTCGCCGCTTGCAAGTCTCACCACATCGCCGACAACAAGCTCGCGCGTGGGGACTTTCACCCACTCCCCGCCGCGCAACACAACCGCTTGCGGAGCGGACAACCGTTTTAAGGCGGCAAGCGACTTTTCCGCCCGCCGCTCCTGGATAAACCCGAGAATGGCGTTCATGATCACGATGACGACAATCGCCACCGCATCCGCATACTCGCCTAAAAATGCGGAAATCACCGTCGCCAAAAGCAACACAAGCACCATAAAATCTTGAAACTGGCGAAAAAAGACAACGATGGCCGACTCCTTCTTCCCTTCCGCCAGCTCGTTGTACCCGAACTGCCGCAGCCGTTTTTCCGCCTCCGCCGCCGTAAGCCCGGTTTTGACATTCGTCTTCGTCTCGTGCGCGACATCGCTTGCCGCGAGCGTATGCCATTGCATCTGTCTCCCTCCGTCCTTCCATTTTTTCGCACGCTGTTCCCTCTTCTCTATGCTTATTCATACATGTCCCAAAAAATGATAGTCCCCGCCATGATGTTTAGCGACACAAACATAAGGAGTCGTGGGGCCCTTTGCCACGCCATCTCCCCCATAAGGGAAAAAATCGTGTCAAAAAAGCGGGCCTCCCCATTTTATGCAACATGTTCGTCGGGCATCTTCGTCCGTCTTCAGGTAATATTCAAAGAAATGTTCAAAACGGCGGGTCGTATGGTAAGATCGAAATAGCAAACAAACGAAATAGAAAGGTGTTTTCCATGTCCTTTGACGGAGTGTTTACGTACGCCATTGTCGGTGAACTCGAAGAGGCGCTTGCGGGCGGGCGGATCACGAAAATCCACCAGCCTTCGGCGTATGAGATCGTGCTGCTTGTGCGCGCCCGGGGCCATAACCATAAAGTGATGCTGTCGGCGCATCCGACGTACGCGCGCGTCCATTTGACAAACGAAACGTACAACAACCCATCCGAGCCGCCGATGTTTTGCATGCGGCTGCGCAAACAGTTGGAAGGAAGCATCATCGAGTCGGTCCGCCAAGCCGATTTCGACCGCATCATCATCATCGATGCAAAAGGCCGCGATGAACTCGGCGATCTGCAGACGAAGCGGCTCATCATCGAAGTGATGGGCCGCCATAGCAACATCATCCTCGTTGATGCATCGACCAACACGATCATCGACAGCTTGAAACATTTGCCGCCGTCGGTCAACCGCTACCGGACGGTGCTTCCCGGGCATCCGTACGTCGCCCCACCGACGCACGGCAAGCTGAACCCGCTTGAGGCGACGGAAGAAATGGTGCTGAAAAAAATCGACTTTCACGCCGGCAAGCTCGCCCATCAGCTTGTTTCCGCCTTCAGCGGCATTTCGCCGCTATTTGCCAATGAGGCGGTGTTCCGCGCTGGACTCGCCAACCGGACGACGCTGCCAAAAAGCTTTCTTTCGCTCATCGATGACGTGCGCGGCCGCCGCTTTGCCCCGATGATGTACACGAACGGGGAAAAAGAATGGTTTTACGTTTTGCCGCTTAAGCACTTAAAAATCGAAGGCCAACCGTTTGCGAGTGCAAGCGAGCTATTGGACCGCTTTTATTTCGGCAAGGCCGAGCGCGACCGCGTCAAGCAGCAAGCTCATGACATCGAGCGTCTCATGGCGAACGAAAAGGCGAAAAACGAGAAAAAGCTCCTAAAGCTCGAACAGACGCTCGAAGAAGCAAAGAAAGCCGACGTTTATCGACTGTACGGCGAACTGCTCACCGCCCATTTGTACGCCATAAAGCGCGGCATGACGGAAATCGAGGTCGCAAACTACTACGACGAAAACGGAGGCACCATCACCATTCCGCTCGACCCGCAAAAATCGCCGTCCGAGAACGCGCAACAGTACTTTCAAAAATACCAAAAAGCGAAAAACTCGTTCGCCGTCGTTCAAGAACAAATCGAGCGGACGAAAGAAGACATCGCCTATTGCGACACGATTTTAAGCCAGCTTGAAACCGCCTCGCCGAAAGATGTCGAGGAAATCCGCGACGAGCTCATTGAACAAGGCTATTTGCGCCCGCGCGCGGCCAAAGGAGCAAAAAAGCGCAAACCAACCGCACCCGAGCTTGACCGCTACGTCGCAAGCGACGGCACGGAAATACTCGTTGGCAAAAACAACAAACAAAACGATTATCTCACAACAAAGCTGGCCCATAAGGACGATGTTTGGCTGCATGTGAAAAACATTCCCGGCTCGCACGTCGTCATCCGGAACAAGCAGCCGTCTGACGAGACGCTCTTGGAAGCGGCGAATCTTGCCGCCTACTTCAGCAAAGCGCGCCATTCCGGCTCCGTGCCTGTCGACTACACGCGCATCCGCTATGTAAAAAAACCGAGCGGCGCCAAGCCGGGATTTGTCATTTACGAAAACGAGCAAACGCTCTACGTCACACCGGATGAAGAACTCGTCCGCACCATGAAACAGAGGCAAAAAGAACAAGCGGCGAAACCATCGTAAACGCGCCCCAATGGCCGCCCAACACGGCATCGGGCGATCCGCGCGAACTCCCGCAAACCGAAACGGTCTAGCGCCGCATAAAAGACAGCGGGCTGTCTGTAAGACCAGCTGCATTGGCCTTACGGACAGCCCGCTTTGCAAACTTGTCGAGTCAACCACAAGCCGCCATCGCGAATGCAACTCCATGCACGTCTGCCATCCGTCTCAACGAAACATATCCTCAAGAGCCACTTGAAGCCCAGGAAAGCATGCCGACTGCACCACACCCGTTCCCGCTTTCACATCCGCCTGCTCATACAGTCCTTCCTCGTTCAGCGTATAGACGGTAATCGCCTCTTTCATCGGATTGACGACCCAATACTCTTTCACACCGTACGCCATATACAAATTGAATTTGGTCACTAAATCGTGCGCCTGGTTGGAAGGGCTCAAGATCTCAACGATAAGAGTAGGCACGCCGACATACTTCGTTTCCGTAAACCCTTTTGAATCGCAAATAACGCTTAAATCCGGAATGACGACTTTGCGATCGGGAAACTTGTCGCTAGCCAGTTCGATATCGGTCGGCGCCGCAAACACGTTGCACGGCTTCCCACGAAAATAAAGGCCCAATTCGGTATGAAGGTTGCTCGAAACAAGCTGATGCTTGATGCTTGGCGACGGAGCCATATACACAGCGCCATCAATATATTCAAGCCACTCATCGCTTTGTTCCCGCAACGCCCAATATTGCTCGTACGACACATTGGAAAACCGAGGCAAGGACATCGGCATCTTCTCCTTTGTCGCCTATATACTTCATTTTAGCTGAAATGGTGTGGTGGAGAAAGAGACCCCTTTCTTTTCACGCAGTTTTCTGATACGATGAACTTCAGGCATTGTCAGCATCCTTTCTCCACTGTTTGGTTATGTCTTCACACCTTCCACAGTAGAAGAAAGGTTAGGAGCCGGCAAGTCTTTTTTCTTTGCCTTAGGCTCTGCACTTTTCGTTGCAGAACTCTGTATTTTTATTTTGCACTAAACACACAGCTTTAGACCAAGCATCGCTTTCTCGGGCTTGCAAAGTCTCATTTTTATATTTGGACAGAGCCCCTCTTAGATTCCTTTTTTTGGCTGTTCCAAATCTTCTTTATCTGCATAAGGAAGAATAATGACTTCCACTTTTCTATTTTTTAATGATTGAGGCAAATCGATGATCTTTTCTAAGTCATTGCTGTTTTTGATTACTCTTACAAAATCCATAACGTTTTCACTCCTTTCAAGGAAGATGGATCCTTTTAAACATATTATACCCGTTCATTGTACATCATGAGATGAAAATTCACTTTACGATCTATATAGACTCCCATGACAAAAAGATTTCGTCACCATCGAAGGTATGAAAACGCCGCTATGTCGAACTCTGAAACCTTGCACATTTTGAAGTTCGGGTATTTTCAGGATAGAAAAACTTTTTTAACGTCAGATATCCCTTCTTCTCCTAATAATAGAAATGTTTTCAGTAACATAGCTTACCCCCTTTGTTTATGTTATCACGGTCTGACATGAAGATACATATTACCCCCAGCTTTTCTCACTGTATAAGCTCTTCCTATCTCCCACTTTAGAGCTTTCTCTCTTCCATAAATGGTTCCTGAAACCATCGTACGTATACGCGATCGTCGTTCCATCCGACCATTGCTCTTTAAGAAGCAGTAAATGTTTGAGACTGGCCGTCGCTGGTTCGAATGACTTTTGAAGTCATATTGCCATTTACGTCATAATCGTAGTTGACGGAAGTACCGTTCGCTAACAACAGCTGTTTTAAGCGATCCGATAAATCGTACGTGTACTCTTTTTGGTTTCCTTTCTTTACCTCCACTGTTTTGTTCTTCACAACCTTAAACAGTAGAGGGGATTTTAGGAACTGGCAAGCCTTTTTTGCCATGAAGCTCTGCCATTTTGCACTAAACACACCCAGACGTTTCTGTTTCAAGCTCGGATGTGTTGGCATCAAAAGAAGACATTCAAATCATTGAACGGAAAGCGCTCGATCTTCTCCAATCGTATTGGCACCAGTTGCTTTTGCGTTCGCATAATGGCGGAAATCAACCTTTTCTCTCTCCTTTCCCTGTTACGAAAACATGCCAAGAAAGGGCAAAGGAAAAGGTAACTATTCACTCCGATAGTAGTATGTAAAGAAGCGCAACACAAATAGGGCATCCCCGTAATAGAAAATGCCCTAAGTGGTAGAAAGAACGCGATCAAGCGTGTCACCCGTCAACAGAAGACATAACGAATCCCACACGTTTTTTTCGTGTTTCGTCAGTGTGGAAACGATGCTTCTTGCGATGCAAAACGACTGCGCGAATGTTTCTTCGCGAAACGTACCCGAAATGT
>NZ_JAFWFM010000009.1:0-9333 GCF_017515625.1 Geobacillus sp. | reverse complement strand
TTTTACCCGCCTCCGCAAAAAGTGGGTCGGACAGCTGACTTCG
Organism: Geobacillus sp.; assembly: GCF_017515625.1. NCBI lineage: Bacteria > Bacillati > Bacillota > Bacilli > Caryophanales > Anoxybacillaceae > Geobacillus > Geobacillus sp. The sequence continues at coordinate 9,290 of NZ_JAFWFM010000009.1, read as the reverse complement.
GAGAAAAACCGGATTCAAAAAGTGCTCGAGTCTTCCAATGTCAAACTCGGCTCGGTCCTCTCCGATCTCTTCGGCGTTTCCGGAAAAGACATCCTCGCCCGGCTGCTCGAGAAGGGATACGTGGACAAGGACGAGTTGGATGAATGCCTGCGCGGAAGGCTCAAAAAGAAAAAGCAAGCGGTGTACGATTCGCTGCTCGGCACCTTGACCGAACACGAGCTCCGTCTCCTTCGCCTCTTGTGGAAACACGTTGAGGAATTGGAGCGGCTCATCGAAGAAGTCGACCAACACATCGACCGCCTGCTCGAGCCGTATCGCGAGGAAGTGAACCTGCTGATGACCATGCCCGGAGTGAAAAAACAAACCGCCGCCGTCATCATCGCCGAGATGGGAACCGACATGAGCGTCTTTGAAACGCCGGAACGGGCGGCTTCATGGACTGGATTGTCCCCCGGCAACCATGAAAGCGCCGGAAAGCGAAAGAGCACGCGCACGACAAAAGGCAATCCCCATCTCCGATCGGCGTTATGCGAGGCGGCATGGTCAGCAGCTCGATCCAAGACGCATCCCTTGTCCCGAAAGTTTTGGTCGTTGGCGGCCCGGTGCGGGAAGAAAAAAGCCCTCATCGCCATTGCTCGGCGGATGTTGGTGATCATCTTTTGCATGATCTCCCGCAAAGAGCCGTTCCGCCAACCACAACTTATTTAGTCTAGCCAAAAGGCAGACAGGTTATACGAGATGCCTAAAATCGGGCACCTCTGCTTTCCTATTGCCTTTTTTGGCCATTTTCAGTATACCCTCACGGATCAGGAGCGTATACCGCACTCACCAAGTGGTGGGGATTTTCACGGAAACGCAATGGATGACAGAAAGGATGTTCGAGATGAAGCCAATTACCAACTTGCATGACGTCATTGCCGGAAAAAGCGCGCCGCCCCCATGCGACGAAACTCTCGGCGTCCGCCTGACGGAAGCCCGAGACGGCTATGCGAAAGGCGTATGGACGATCAGCGAATCGCTGCTCAACGGCAACGGGGTGATTATGGGCGGGTTCGTCAGGGCGGCGGCGGACATTCTCATGGCGTATGCGGTGACGACCTTGCTTCGCGATGACCAAATGCACGCCTCCATCAACTTGCAGACGACGTTTCACCGCCCAGCGGCGGCTGGAGAAGGCGAAATCGAGGCGCGGGTGGAAAAGTTCGGGAAAACCGTCGCCTATGTAACCGCCATCGTGCGGCAAAACGGCAAAGAGGTGGCGAGCGCCACGTCGTCGGTGCTGATCATGGACAAACCGTGAAGGTGATGGATCTCCAAAAGGCGTTTTTGCGCATGCTCGTTCTCCTTGGATTCGACGAGTCCAAACAGCAGCTGCTGTTGTTGTTTTGAAACGCATGGAAAGCGATGATCAGAGGAATCCGAGAAAACCGGTGAAAAACGATGATGTTCGCCAAATCGGTGGTTTTGTTGAAAAAGGAGAACCAATTTCACAAGGTTTCCCCACTTGAGAAGAGGCGTTGTCGAGTTGCCTTTTTCATGACATCATCAGTCCTCAATGGCGAAACGAGGTGAGGCGCAGCCGTTTTCGACCAGTTGCCAAGCGCCGGAGAAAGCGCTGTCAAAAACAGCCGCTCTCCGGCGCCTTTCGTTGCTTGTTACCCACGGACAAACGTTTTCGGCATGACGACCGCGACGACTTGCCCGCGGGCGCACAGTTCGCCGTTGGCGAACACTTCGGTGTCCACTTTCCATTTTTTCGGATGAATATCCGTCACAGTGCCGACGGCGACAAGCGGCACGCCATGCGGCGTCGGCTTGACGAAATCGACGTGAAGCGACGCAGTGACAAAGCGCGGCGGCGTTTCCCCGCTCCCTGGTTCATGGCCGTTTTTCCGATGCAAGGCAAGCGCCGCTGAACCGGTGCCGTGGCAATCAATGAGCGAGGCGATCAGCCCGCCGTACACAAACCCTGGAATCGCCGTATGTTCCGGACGCGGCGTATACACCGTCACCGTTTTGTCGCCCCGCCACCCGGTGCGGAAATGGTGGCCTTGTTCATTCAGACGCCCGCAGCCGTAGCACCAGGCGAATTCATCAGGGTAGTCGTCTTGAATCGCGTGCACGATCATTTCTTCCACGTCATCCTCCCCCTCTCTTTTTCTAGTATACCATTGAATCGAGAAGACGACGACTCCTACATGGACAGTTGTTGTCTAGCGGCAGGCAAGGCCATACGAAGAAAAATAGAACGAAGCGCCAATCGCCAGACGGCAAATTCATAGGCGGCCCAAACAGCTGGCCGCCTAGCGTGACGCCATTTATCGAGCAGGCTCGTAAAACTCGATCCATTCGCCGTCCGGGCCAAGGAAAAATAAGTATTTCGCCCCGTTTGGGAGCGTTGTAATTTCATCCCACACTAGCGGGACGCCGAGCGACTAAAGCCGTTCTTTCTCCTGCTCAATGCCTTCGACCGTAAACGCCACGTGGTGCACTTTTCCTTCCGTCGGCAAATCCGGATTGTATCCTTCGATCAGCTCGACAATGATCGAGCCGTCAATCCCTAAAAACGCCAATTTCATCGTGCCGTTCGTATGAATCATTTCGTCGAGCAGCTCCAAGCCGACGACGTTTTGATAAAACGCTTTCGATGCCTCGATGTCTTTCACTTGAATGCCGACATGCTCAAATTTTTTGACTGCCATTCGTCCCTCTTCCTTTCTATGACTCCATTAACCATACTGCTTGTAAATACGGCGTCATCTGCATCGGGAAAATCCCTTTTTTCCCAAGCTCTGTCCATATGTAGCGGTCAAGGGCGTACGGTCCGTCCGCCTTCCATTCGTCCGCCTCACTGTTGGTCAACAACAACGAAAAGGCTGTTCCTTGCGCTTCCCCATACAAATGAACGTATCCGTCCCCACGGTCGACATGCACCGCCGCCTTAGAGTCAAACCGGATGAGCTCCGCCTGCACACAGCGCATGACACAAACGGCGAACGCAGCGGCAGGGAGATGAGCGGCCATGCAAGCACGGAGCGAAACCGCCTCCTCCACTGTTTCTCCTTCACCTCCCATCGACAAAAACCCCCTTCGCCTCGGAATGAGGCGAAAGGGGTCATGAGCCGTTCTTATCATCCAAAGCGAAACCGCTTTGCGGGTGTTAGCACCTTGCCTGCGGCAGGTTGCTGTGGGGTCATCAAGCCCGTTCTCTCGCCCACTCTTGATAAGACGTATGCAATTTATCTTCTATCTTATCGTACATCATCAAAGGCAACAATCGTCATTGTTCGACTTCCGGTTGCTCGGACGTGACGCCGACATCTTTCCACGTCAGTTTCGAGCTCGGGTCAACCGTAAAGTTGGCGACGCGGTTGTTGACGGCATAAATGGACAAACCATACAACGTCGGGATGACCGGAACTTCTTCGTTCATCAGCTGTTGCCATTCACTGTAAATTTTCCGGCGATACTCCTTGTCAAACGCCTGCTCGGAATGGCCTTTTTCCAGCAGCTCATCATTTTTCTCGTTCACCCAACGCGAGTAGTTGAACATGGCGTTGCGGCCGTACAATCCGTACGGGTCGACGTCCGTTCCAGTTGACCAAGCGGCGGCGTAGACATCCACTTTCGGATCGTCTTTTTCGACCATATCGTAGAAGGAGTTGAACTCCGCCAAGCGTCCGTCTACAAGCTGAACATCGAGACCCACATCTTTCCAGCATTGCATATAAAATTTGGCCAGCGGTTCAGCGATGTCCCCACCGCTCATCGCCAAGAAGTTGATCTTGAATTTTTTGCCGTTTGGATCTTCGCGGAGGCCATCGCCATCCACATCTTTATATCCCGCTTCATCCAGCAATTGTTTCGCTTTTTCCGGATTGTACGTATACCCTTTGATGGAACTGTCATGATAGCCCGGGAACGACGGCGGAATGAGCGTGTTCGCCGGGAAGCGCAAACCATGATACAGGCGGTCGGCCACCTCTTGGTTGTTGATGGCGTACGCCATGGCTTGGCGCAGTTTTTTGTTTTGGAATTTCGGATTGTCCATTACGTTTTCCTGCTTTTTCGCATCCCAATGGCCGAGTTTAAAGCCGATATAGCTGTACGACAAACCCACTCTACCGATAAACTGAATGTTTTTCGTCCCTTTCGCGTTCAAATATTGGTCAGTCGGGAACCCAGCGACGTCAATTTCGCCTTTTTTCAGCGCTTGCAGGACGACTTGCGGGCTGACGACTTTCAAAATGACGCCTTCCAAGTTCGGTTTGCCAGCCCAGTAGTCATCATTGCGAACAAACTCTACCGACTCGCCCGGAACGATTTTCTTCACTTTAAACGGACCGAACCCGATCGGGTTTTTCCGGATTTTATCCGATTTCGCCAAGTCTTTGATCGGAATGTCTTTCAAGTAATGCTTCGGCAGCGGATACGCCCAAATGCCAGTCAACACCGACGGATTGGCCTGTTTCCATGTGATCGTCAACGTCTTTTTGTCGATGACTTTAATGCCGGAAATTTTATCCGCTTTGCCGCTGTGATATTCTTCCATCCCGACGATCCCTTGGATGAGCGCATCGCCATAGCGGACGCCGGTGTAATCTTTATGGCCGATGACCAAATACGCATACTCCAAGTCTTCAGCGGTCACCGGCTGGCCGTCATGCCAATTCACATTGTCTTTAATATGGATTGTCATCGTCTTTTTATCATCCGACAACTCATACGTGGCAGCCCCATCATTTGTAATTTCATAGTCACCGTTCGTCCGGAAAAGCGACTCGTCAAAAAATTGCAAAATCTCTGCGTCGGGCGCTCCGGTGTAGAATGCAGAGCTGAGCATCCCTTCAAACGGCGTATCGGACACAAGGCCGTATTTCAACACGCCGCCATCGATGATTTTCCCGTCGTTTTTCACCGTCATCGGGAATTTGCTGATGTCTTCCTTCTGAGCCGCCGGTTTTTCGTTATTGTTGCCCTTTCCGCTCGTTGTGTCGGATTTGCCCGTGCACCCGGCGAGCACGAGCAAGAGCGCGGCGAGAGCCGCCAGCCATTTTCTCTTCACATTTTCTTCCCCCTTATCCTAGTCGTTGTCTTGCATCAGCCGCACGTTTCAGCGCTTGGCCGATGAAATTTATGCACAGCATCATCACTAAAATAAGCAATGACGCAGGCAACCAAACCCACCATTTGTTTTGCAAAACATCCGGGTTGGTCGCATAGCTGACCAACGTCCCTAAGCTCGGCGTGCTCTCCGGCAGCCCGAAGCCAAGATACGTGAGCCCGGACTCGATGCCGATGTTGCCCGCCAAATTTAACGTCAAATTGACGATAATGATCGAGCTGAGGTTGGGCAAAATTTGAAAAATAATGATTTTCCAATCTGGCGTGCCGAGCGTTTTTGACGCGCTGACATAATCCAGCTCGCGCTCGGTCAGCGTTTTGGCGCGGATCAGCCGGGCTTTGCCCGTCCACAAAAACGCGCTCATGATCAAAATGAACGTCAATACATTATATTTAGGCACAATGGCGACAAAAACAATAACGAGCATCAAAAACGGCAGAACGAGAATAAAATCGATGATGCGCATAATGACATTGCCAATCCAGCCGCCGAAATAGCCGGCCACCAATCCGACAATGAGGCCGATCGCCCCAGTGATGAGCGTAATGGCCAGCCCGATCGTAAACGAATTGCGGGCGCCGATGATGAGCTGGCCAAACACGTCGCGCCCTCCGTAGTCTGTGCCAAGCCAGTGTTCCGCTGACGGCGGAGAATAGATGGAAAGAAAATCCACTTTCACGATTTCCTCTTGATCCAAAAAGAGCGACACGCCATAGACGATCGACAAAAGGATTCCTAAAATGATGAGCGAACCAAGCGCGAGCCGATCCCGAACCACCTCCCGCCACATGATCGAAAAGGCGGAAGGGCTTTTCTCGATGTTCGCTCCGGCCGGCGTTGGGCCGCTGATTTCCGCTTTCATGTCAGCTGCCTTCCTCCTTCCCTACTCAATCTGGATGCGCGGGTCGACCGCACTCAAAATGATGTCCGACAACAGCGTGCCCACCAGCGTCGCCAGGCCGGAAATCATGACGAGCGCCGTCACGACGCTGTAATCCCGCTGCATAATCGACTGCAAAAACAGCTGGCCAAGCCCCGGATAGCTGTAGATCGACTCCAAAAACACGGAACCGCCGACAAGCCCGGTGATCTCATACCCTAAAAACGCCGCGATCGGCAAAAACGAATTGCGCAAAATATGGCGCCAATAGATGTGCCGCTCCGGCACGCCTTTCGCCCGCGCCGTTTTCACGAAATCTTTCACTTTCGTATCAACGATTTCGCTGCGCAAATATTGAAGCGTAACGACCGTGTTGATGAGCGCTCCCGACAACGCCGGAAGCATGAGATGGTTCAATTTGCTTAAATAGTAAGCGAGCGTCCTTTCCTCGACCTGAACGTCCACGCTGCCGCCGGTTGGAAACCAGCCAAGGTGAAAACCGAAAATAAACAGCATGATCAAAGCAAAAATGAACATCGGCGTGGCAAACCCGAGATAGCTGTAGCCGACGATCAGCTTATCAGCCCATGTATCTGTCCATCGCCCCGACACGATGCCAAGCGGAATGGCAATCAGGTACGTCAAAATTAAAATCGCCGCCGACAGCAACACCGTATTCCCGATCCGTCCGGCCAGCAGATCAGTGACCGGCTGCTGGTGGATATAGGAAAGGCCGAGATCCCCTTGCAGCATGTTTTTCACCCAACGGATGTATTGAATATGTACCGGATCATTCAAGCCAAGTTTTTCCCGCATTTCCTCAAGCGTCTGCGGATCCATTTTCGGGTTGGCCGCCAGCTGCCCCGTCAGCGCATCGCCCGGCATCGCCTTCGCCAGCAAGAAAATGAGGACGCTCAGCAAAAACAATTGCGGAATCATAATGAGGATTCGCCGTAAAATAAATTTCAGCATCTTCCCGTCTCCCCCTCTTTACGGAATGGCCACCGAGTGCGTCGGCGAAATCGGCTTGAGCGGGTGAGCCCGGCCGTTTTCATCAAAATAGCGGGAATACGACTGCTCATATTCTTTTTCCACTTCGCGGCGAAGCGCCTCCTGCCGGCCGCGTTCGCGCGGATCGGCGTTCGGAATGGCGGAGAGCAGACGTTTCGTATAAATATGTTGAGGATTCGTAAAAATCTCCTCGCTCGTCCCTTCCTCCACGAGCCGGCCGCGGTACATAATGCCGATGCGGTCGCACATATGCCGAATGATCCCTAAATCATGGCTGATGAACAAATACGTCAGCCCGTACTCCTGCTGGATTTCTCTCATGAAATTCAACACTTGCGCCTGCACCGACACATCAAGCGCCGACACCGGCTCATCGGCGATGATGAGCTTCGGATTGAGCGTGAGCGCCCGCGCAATGCCGATGCGTTGGCGCTGTCCGCCGGAAAATTCATGCGGATATTTGTAAATCGACTCCGCGCTCAAGCCGACCCGCTCTAAAACGTATTGCACCTTCTGCCGCTCCTCTTGCGGGGACAGGCGTTCAAAATTGCGGAGCGGCTCGGCGACAATGTCGAGCACACGTTTGCGCGGATTGAGCGAAGAATACGGATCTTGGAAAATCATCTGGATGTCTTTCCGATACGGATGAAACTCGCGGCGGCGAAGCTTTGTCAAATCCGTCCCTTCAAACAGCACTTCCCCGGCCGTGGCGCGGATCAAACCGATAATCGTGCGCCCTGTCGTCGTCTTGCCGCAGCCGGACTCGCCGACGAGCCCGTACGTTTCCCCTTTGTTCAGCGTGAAACTGACATCGTCCACCGCGCGGACATGGTCGACCACCCGGCGAAAAAAACCGCCGCGCACCGGATAGTATACTTTCAAATGGTTGACGTTAAGAAGCGCCATAGCCGATTCCACCTACCGTTTGATCATCGGGAAAATAAAAATGTTGGTAACATGTGCAACGCACCCAGTGCCCCGGCTCCACTTCCCGCAACTTCGGATCCGATTCGTGCTTATCCGCCCCAATCCAGCTGATGCGCGGCTGGAAGCGGCAGCCGCGCCGCGGCAGTTTATGCAGCGGCGGAACGATCCCTTGGATGACGTGGAGTCGTTCCTTTTTCGTCTGCGCAGACGGGATCGACTGCAACAATGAGCGAGTGTATGGATGAAGCGGACGGTGAAAAATGGTATCGACGTCCGCTAACTCAACGATTTCCCCAGCATACATGACCGCCACACGGTCCGCCATTTCCGCCACCACCCCCAAATCATGCGTGATTAAAATAATGCTCGTTTTCATTTGCTGCTGCAACTCTTTGAGCAGCCCTATGATCTGCGCCTGAATCGTCACATCAAGCGCCGTTGTCGGTTCATCGGCGATGAGCAGGGCAGGCTCGCAGGCGATGGCGATCGCGATGACGACCCGCTGCCGCATCCCCCCGGACAACTCGTGCGGATAACGGTGGTACACCTTTTCCGGCTCCGGAATGCCGACTTTGCGAAGCAAGACGATCGTTCGCTTCTTTTTTTCGGCTGCTGACAGCCGCAGATGGTAATCCATGCTTTCTTCGATCTGCCGGCCGACCGTCATGAGTGGATTGAGCGCCGTTAACGGATCCTGAAAGATCATCCCGATTTCTTTGCCGCGGATGCGATTGAGTTCGGCAACGGAGAGCGACAGCAAATTTGTCCCTTTAAAGTGCAGGCGCCCCTCAATTTTTGTCTTTTCGGGCGGGTGGAGACCCATGATCGACAAAGCGAGTGCGCTTTTGCCGCAACCCGACTCCCCGACGAGAGCGACGACTTCGTTCTCTCCGATCGCCAGCGAAACGTCGTCGACCGCCGCATAATAGTCATCACCGATGCGGAAAGAGACTCGCAGCTCCTCAATTTCCAATAACGTTTGCTTTGCCAATGTGTCCTTCTCCCTTTTGTTAGTATTACTAGTTAGATAATATTCTATCATTTTTTTTTGTAAATTCAATTAGTATTCTATCATTTTTTTCGTAAATTCAATATTTATAGAAAGGTTCATCACCAAAAGTTGTACTTGCACCTGTCATGAAAGTATGTTAGCTGTTTCTAGCCGAACCCGCCATGCAAAACGCTGGATATTTCTGTATCCGTATCCCCGACGTTTCATCAGCTTGATCTTGTTATTTGTTCCCTCCATTTTCCCATTTGAATAAGGGGATAAAATGCACGATATGATTTCGTCTGTTCGTTTCAACCACTATTTTTTGGACAATAAATAAGCAGATGCTCCACGAA
>NZ_JAFWFM010000089.1:0-4605 GCF_017515625.1 Geobacillus sp. | reverse complement strand
GTGGCCGCGAAGCGCACCCTAGGTCTGTAAGATATCCACAAAACTGAAAAAGGATGTAAGGGATTTTGTCGAAAAATATTTTTTGGACACCCCTGAGGGGCCGAAAAGCCTTGATAAATCAACATTTCTAGAGGGAGGAAGGATGCCAGATGATGAAAATGTATTTGTCTGATGCGAGCGGCAAAATGCGCGAAATTGACCGGATCGAAAACGGCTGCTGGATCAATCTCGTCGCTCCGACCGAGGACGAAATTCGCTACATCGCCCACCATTTGGACATTCCGATCGATTCGATCAAAGACGCGTTGGATGACGAGGAGCGGTCGCGCGTCGAAAAGGAAGACAACCATGTGCTCATTATCGTCGACATTCCGATTGTCGCCCATGATGAAGTGGACGGCCCGATTTACGAGACGATTCCGATCGGCATGATCATTACGAACACGTGTTTTATTACGGTTTGTTTGCAGGAGAATCCGATTTTTGAGGAATTTTCAAAAAACAAAATCAAAAACTTTTACACGTTTATGAAGACGCGGTTTGCGTTGCAAATGCTGTACATGATTTCCACGTATTATTTGCGCTACTTGAAGCAAATCAACCGGCGGACGAGCGAAATTGAAAAAGAGCTGCACCAGTCGATGAAAAACAAAGAACTGTTTTCGCTCCTTAGCATGGAAAAAAGCTTAGTCTACTTTATGACGTCGCTCAAGGCGAACAACATCGTCATGGAGCGGCTTATGCGCCTCAACTATTTGCGCATGTACGAAGATGACCAAGATTTGCTGCAAGACGTCATTATTGAAAACAAGCAGGCGATTGAAATGGCCGAAGTATACAGCAGCATTTTAAGCGGCATGATGGATGCGTTCGCTTCGGTCATCTCGAACAACTTAAACATTGTGATGAAGTTTTTGACCGCCATTACGATCGTCATTTCGCTGCCGACGATGGTGGCGAGTTTCTACGGCATGAACGTACCGATTCCGTACCAACACTCTCCGTACGCCTTTTTGATCGCGATGGCGCTCGCCGGTTTACTGTCAGCGGCGACGGCGTACATCTTTTGGAAAAAGCGATACTTTTGACGGCCGGCGGAACAACGGCTGCCCTATTGTTCGGGCAGCCGTTTTTGCGTTCTTGCCGCCACTCCGCCGGAGAGGATAAACTTCATCGCCTCTTCCGGCGCCATGTCGATGACTTCAACTTGTTCTTTTGGAACGAGGAGCGTCAGCCCCGCAACTTGAAACGTCTGCGGAACATAGACGGCCACATAATCGGCCAGCGGATCGTGCCAGGCGCCGACGTCATCCATTGTAATGAAGCCGAGGCATTTCCAGCCGCTTTCCGGCAGCGTGACGAGCACGACTTTGGAAAACGACCGTTTTTCCCCGATCAAAGAGGCGATCGTATCTTTGGCGACCGAATAAACGGTTTTCAGGAAGGGAATGCTTTCAAGCAACCGGTCGATCAGTCGAATGAGGCGGCCGCTCACGTATTGCGTCGACAGCCAGCCGCAGACCGTGATGAGCGCAACCGTTGCGAGCAAACCAAGGCCGGGGACGTAGCGGCCGTCTAGGTGCGGGCGGACGTATTGACCGAGCAATCCGTCCAAAACGGTGAATACTTTGTAGCACACATAGACCGCTACGAAAATCGGCACGATCGTCAACATGCCGTTTAGGAAATTTTTGGCCAAAAAGCGCATCCGTTTGCTCCCCTTTCCTTCATTCTCTTTGGCGCGGAGCTCCCCGCTTCGATCGACGGAAACAAGCGGGAAGCTGCTCCTTTCCTACCATACCAGTTTTTCTTTTTGCCGACAACGTTTTTAAAATCTCGAACATTTATAAGTGTAAACGGTAAAAAAGTTCGTATTTTACCTTGACGAACCGCCTCGTATTCCGTATACTTTCCAAGTGGAATACGAAAAGTGGGGGATGGCGCAATGAACAACCATTACGATGTCATCGTGGTCGGCGCCGGGCCGGCTGGCATTTTCACCTGTTACGAACTGACGCTGAAACTGCCTGGAGCGAACGTGCTTTTGATTGATAAAGGGCATGATATATACCGGCGAAACTGTCCGATTTTGCAGAAAAAAATTGAGAAATGCCCGCCGCCGGCCGGTAAAAAAGACTATGCCGGCTGCGTGCCGGCCTGTTCGATTACGAACGGGTTCGGCGGGGCCGGAGCATACTCGGACGGCAAATTCAACATCACGAGCGAATTCGGCGGTTGGATGACCGATTATTTGCCTGCCTCAACCGTGCTTGACCTCATCCGTTATGTGGATGAGATCAACTTAAAACATGGGGCGACGACATCGATCACCGACCCGATGACTGACAAAGTGAAAGAGATTGAGCGGCGCGCGTATGCCGCCGGGCTGAAGCTGCTGCGCGCCTATGTCCGCCATTTGGGCACGGAGCAAAACTTAGAAATTTTAAAAAGCATTTTTGAGTATTTGCGCGAGCGGATTGCGATGCGCTTTCAGACGGAAGTGGACGATATTTTGACGGAGCGGACGGAAAGCGGCCATGTTGTCAAAGGAGTAGTGCTGAAAAACGGCGAAACGCTGACGGCGGAAAAAGTCGTCATCGCCCCGGGGCGCGACGGATCGGTTTGGCTGAGCAAAGTGCTGCGCAAACGCCGCTTGCGGATGATCAACAACCAAGTGGACATTGGGGTGCGCGTCGAGACATCGAACATCGTCATGCAGGAAATCAACGAGCATTTGTATGAGGGGAAGTTTATTTTCAATACGTCGGTCGGGACGCAAGTGCGGACGTTTTGCAGCAATCCGTCCGGGCATGTCGTCGTCGAAAACCATTCCGGCATTATGCTCGCCAACGGACACGCCTACAAAGACCCGAAACTTGGCAGCAACAACACGAACTTCGCCCTTCTTGTCTCGCATAAATTTTCCGATCCGTTTGACAAGCCGAACGAGTATGCCCATGAAATTTCCCGGCTGGCGAACGCGTTGTCAAACGGCGGCATCATCGTGCAAAAATACGGCGACATTTTAAAAGGACGGCGGTCGACGGAAAAGCGGATTAAAGAAGGATTTATTGAACCAACGCTAAAAGAGGCGGTGCCGGGCGATTTAGGCCTTGTGTTGCCGTACAACACGATGAAAAGCTTGATTGAGATGACGGAAGCGCTCAATCACGTCACCCCGGGGCTGGCATCGGAACATACGCTCTTTTATGGCGTCGAGGCGAAGTTTTATTCGGCGCGCCCGAAGCTAAACGACCGGTTTGAAACAGAAATTGCAGGGCTGTACGTTGGCGGCGACGGCGCCGGCATTACGCGCGGCCTCGCCCAAGCGAGCGCTTGCGGCGTCTGGATCGCCCGCGACATCGTCGAAAAATTGACGCGCTAAGCTGAAGGCGGCAAGGCAGGCTGTCCGAAACGGAAGCTTGCCTTGTTTTGCATCGGATGGTTCATCGGCGGGCGTTCGTCTGAAAAGTAAACTTAAAATCAATTTAGGTTGACAATCAATCGCCCGATTCGTTACGATAAATGTAATGATGTGGAAAGGGGAGAGGAACGATGGCAAATTGGCTTCATTTGGCTGAACAAGTGCTCGACGGCCATGAACTGACCGACGAGGAAGCGCTGGCGATATTGGATTGTCCGGACGAGGAGCTGCTCCTTCTTTTGCAAGGGGCGTACCGCATCCGCTCGGCGTACTATGGCAACAAGGTAAAACTGAATATGATCATTAACGCTAAGTCCGGTCTCTGTCCGGAAAATTGCGGCTACTGTTCCCAGTCGGCCGTAGCGACGGCGCCCGTAAAAACGTACAAAATGGTTGATAAGGAGACGCTGCTCCGCGGAGCGGAAGAAGCGCACCGGCTGCGCATCGGAACGTATTGCATTGTGGCGAGCGGCCGCGGGCCGAGCGATAAGGAGATCGACACCGTTGTGTCCGCGGTCAAGGAAATTAAAGAGCGGTTCGGGCTGAAAGTGTGCGCCTGCCTGGGGATTTTAAAGCCGGAGCAGGCGGCGCGGCTGAAGGAGGCGGGCGTGGACCGCTATAACCATAATATTAACACGTCAAAACAGCACCACCCGAACATTACGACGTCCCATACATACGACGACCGGGTGCGGACGGTGGAAACGGTGAAAGAAGCGGGTCTTTCGCCGTGTTCCGGCGTCATTGTCGGCATGAAGGAAACAAAGCGGGATGTCGTTGAGATGGCGCGCAGCCTGCGGGCGCTCGACGCGGATTCCATTCCGGTCAACTTTTTGCATGCGATCGACGGAACGCCGCTGGCCGGCACGAACGAGCTAAACCCGCGCTATTGCTTGAAAGTGTTGGCGCTGTTCCGGTATATGAATCCAACGAAAGAAATCCGTATCGCCGGCGGACGCGAAGTGAACTTGCGCTCCCTTCAGCCGCTCGGGCTGTATGCCGCCAACTCGATTTTTGTCGGCGACTATTTGACGACGGCCGGGCAGGAAAAGGCGGCCGATTATCAAATGCTTGAAGATCTCGGATTTGAAATTGAATTTGTCCCAGCACCGCCCGCCGGGGTGGTGTAACGGTTGACGGGGCTGACTCAAAAGTCCCTTTTTGATGGAATGTAACCGAAG
>NZ_JAFWFM010000088.1:0-7943 GCF_017515625.1 Geobacillus sp. | reverse complement strand
GTGGCCGCGAAGCGCACCCTAGGTCTGTAAGATATCCACAAAACTGAAAAAGGATGTAAGGGATTTTGTCGAAAAATATTTTTTGGACACCCCTGAGGGGCCGAAAAGCCTTGATAAATCAACATTTCTAGAGGGAGGATTGGGCCAATGAAGATTACAGATTTGTTGACAAAAGAAACGATGATTCTCGCGCTTCAAGCGAAGACAAAGGGCGAAGTCATTGATGAACTGGCTGAAAAGCTTGCCGAAGCGGGAGCGGTCAGCGATGTGGAAGCGTTTAAGCAAGCCATTTGGGCGCGAGAAAAACAAAGCACGACCGGCGTTGGCGACGGCATCGCCATTCCGCACGCCAAAACGGCGGCGGTCAAGCGCCCGGCGGTGGCGTTCGGCCGTTCAGTGGAAGGCATTGATTATGAGTCGCTCGATGGCAAGCCAAGCCATTTGTTTTTCATGATCGCCGCGCCAGAAGGTGGGGAGCAGACGCACCTTGAGGCGCTCGCCCGCTTGTCGTCGATGTTGATGGATGCATCGTTCCGTGCTCAGCTTGAAACCGCTTCAAGCGAGGAGGAGATTATCCGTTTGGTTGCCGCGAAAGAAAGCGAGCAAGAAGCTCCACAGCAAGCGGTGCAGGCAGGGAACGGGCGGAAAGTGCTGGCAGTAACCGCTTGTCCGACCGGAATCGCTCATACGTATATGGCCGCTGATGCACTGAAGGCGAAAGCAGCCGAAATGGGGGTATCCATCAAAGTCGAGACCAATGGCTCAGATGGAGTGAAAAACGCTCTCACCGCACAGGAGATTGAAGAAGCCGCGGCGATCATTGTCGCAGCCGATAAACAAGTCGACATGGACCGTTTTGACGGGAAACCTGTCATCCAAGTGCCGGTCGCTCGTGCGATCCGCGAGCCGGAGAAGCTCATCGAGCAGGCGCTCCGCCAAGACGCGCCGATTTATCGGGCAGGCGGTGCGGCGCGGGGCAGCGTGGGGGCGGCGAAACCGCGCACCGGTTTTTACAAGCATTTGATGAACGGCGTATCAAATATGCTTCCGTTTGTCGTCGGCGGCGGGATTTTGATTGCCATTTCCTTCACGTTCGGCATTAAAGCGTTTGACCCGAACGATCCGTCGTATCATCCGTTTGCCAAACTGTTAATGGACATCGGCGGCGGCAATGCGTTCGCGTTGATGGTTCCTGTGCTGGCCGCATTCATCGCCATGAGCATTGCCGATCGACCAGGGTTTGCGCCGGGGATGGTCGGCGGCTTTATGGCGGCCAACGGCGGCGCTGGTTTCCTCGGCGGATTGATTGCTGGTTTCCTAGCCGGGTATTTAGTCGTCGGATTACGGAAACTGTTCAGCCGCCTGCCGCAGTCGCTTGAGGGGATTAAACCGGTGCTGCTCTATCCGGTATTCGGCATTTTTCTCACTGGCGTCATCATGATGTATGTGGTCATCGATCCTGTCAAAGCGTTGAATGAAGGGTTGAAACATTGGCTTTCCGGCATGGGAACCGCGAACTTAGTGCTGCTTGGTGCGGTGTTGGGCGGCATGATGGCGGTTGATATGGGCGGACCGATCAACAAAGCGGCGTATACGTTTGGGCTGGCCATGATTGAAGCGGGCAACTATGCGCCGCATGCGGCCATTATGGCCGGCGGGATGGTGCCGCCGCTCGGATTGGCACTGGCGACGACATTCTTCAAGAAGAAGTTTACGAAAGCCGAGCGCGAGGCCGGCAAAACGTGCTATATTATGGGGGCTTCGTTCATCACGGAAGGGGCGATTCCGTTTGCGGCGGCCGATCCGGTGCGGGTCATTCCGTCGATTATCGTCGGCTCAGCTGTAGCCGGGGCGCTGACGATGCTGTTTGGCATCGGACTTCCGGCGCCGCACGGCGGAATTTTCGTCATCCCGATCGTCAAAGGCAGCGCATGGCTTTATATATTGGCTATTTTGATTGGTTCCATCGTGACCGCATTGATGGTCGGGCTGTGGAAAAAAGAAGTGGAAGAATAATAGAAGAAGAGGCGTTTCGCCAAAGGCGAAGCGCCTTTTTGATTTTTCTTACCAAATTTTCATGACAATGGCCATTTCTCATGGTAAAATGAACGGTTGTAAATGAGAGGAGAACCCATGATGAACACGTTTTTGCAGCTGAATACGATTTTTATCAGCATATTGATTGAATCGTTGCCGTTCGTCGTGCTCGGGGTGTTTGTTTCCGGAGTCATTCAAATGTTTGTCAGTGAAGAGGCCGTACAACGGTGGGTGCCGAAAAACCGCCTTTTGGCCATTGTTTATGCCACATTGCTTGGAGTGTTTTTCCCTTCATGCGAATGCAGCATCGTGCCGATCACCCGCCGTCTCGTCGCCAAGGGGGTGCCGCTTTACGCGGCCGTGCCGTTTATGTTAACGGCGCCCGTCATCAATCCGGTTGTGCTGTTTTCGACGTATATCGCTTTCGGAAGCAGTTGGACGATGGTATTGTGCCGGGCGCTGTTCGCTTGCGCCGTCGCCGTCACTGTCGGCGCCGTGATGGCGATTCGGCATGAAGGCAGCGAGTTGCGCCATGAACGGCGCGAGATGCCGATGATGCCCCGTACTTGGAAAGAGAAAATCGTTGGCACCCTGCGCCATACGATCGATGAATTTTTTGCGACCGGGAAGTATTTGATCATTGGGGCGTTCATTGCTTCGGCGATGCAAACGTATGTGAAAACGTCGGTGCTTGTGTCGATCGGTAATGGGAAAGTGGCGGCCTCTTTGGTCATGATGGCGCTCGCCTTCGTGCTGTCGCTCTGTTCCGAGGCGGACGCATTTATCGCCTCGTCGTTTCAAAGCACATTTCCGTTTCACGCGCTGGCAGCGTTTCTCGTTTACGGGCCGATGCTCGATGTGAAAAATACGCTCATGTTGTTTCAGTCATTCCGAGCCCGGTTTGTGTGGAAACTGATTTCCTATATCACGTTGTTTGTGTTTGCCGGATCGCTATTGATCTAGCAAGGAGGTGGCGGCATGATTCGCATGTATATTTTGCTTGGGTTTGCGTTTTTGTTTTTTCATTTATATATTACTGGAGAGTTGAGCAAATACATTAATATGCGGTATTCGTATATTTCGTTTAGTGCGATGTTTGTGTTTGCTTTTTTAACGATCGCGCAATTTGTGCTGGCAAGCCGCAACGAGGAACCGCACGATCATGGGGAAGAATGCTGCGGTCATCATCATGAGCCGTCCGCGCGCTGGAAGCGGGCGGTGAATTACCTTATTTTTGTTTTTCCGCTTGTTTCCGCCTTCTTGTTTCCCGTTGCGACGCTGGATTCTGAAGTCGTAAAGGCGAAAGGGATTCATGTTCCTGGGATGGCAGCTGACGGCAGCGATCCGTTTGCCCAGCGGCAGTTTTTGCGTCCGGATACGAGCATGTATTATGGGCGGGACGATTATCAAAATGCCATGGAAAAAGAGCTGAAAAAATATGGTCGTCTTGCTCGCTTGGAGTTGAATGATCAAAACTATTTAAATGCCATGGAAACGATTTATCAGTTTCCCGGTGCATTCGCCGCCCGCGACATTGAGTTCACCGGGTTTGTTTACCGTGAGGAAACGACGCGCGCCAATGAGGCGTTTCTCCTTCGCTTTGGAATCATTCATTGTGTTGCGGATTCAGGGGTGTACGGGCTGCTCCTTCAGTTTCCAAAGACGGTGCCGCTTCAAAATGATGAATGGATTCATGTGAAAGGTACGCTATCCACCATGTATTACCAGCCGTTTCATATGACGCTTCCGTATGTAAAAGTGACGTCATGGGAGAGGGTGGCCAAACCGAAGGAGCCGTACGTATACCGCCAATTCAATGAATAAGAGCGAGCCGCGGACTGGCTCGCTCTTTTGGATAAAGTTGCGCTCATTCCTTTTGCCGCGCTTGTTTCACCGTGGTGATTGCGCTTGTTTGGCTGAACGAATTGTCGAATGGGGAAAGGGCCGTCAACGCTTGGGCGGCATCGATCACCTCGCCGAGCTTCAAGCAAAGCAAGCGCTCCTCTTCCAATTCGCGCCGCCGCCATTCAGCCCATAGGCGGTCAAGCGCTTCTTTCGGCGTATCGTCGGCCAAGCGGAACGCCCCGTAATGCATCGGCACAAACAGGCGGGCCCGGCAGTCCAAAAACGCCTGCACCGCTTCTTCCGGGGTCGTGTGCTGCGGCCCCATGAACCATTCCGGTTCGTACGCGCCGATCGGCAAGAGCGCATAGTCGATGGAAAAGCGTTCGCCGATGTCGCGAAAGCCGCGGAAGTAGCCGCTGTCGCCGGCGAAGTAAATGGTGGGGGCGCCGTTTGATGTGATCACCCATCCGCCCCAATGCGACGTGTTCGTGTCCCACAGCGTCCGCCGCGTCCAATGTTGGGCGGGAACAAATGTGAGCGATACGCCGTGAAAGGAGGCCGTTTCCCACCATGACAGTTCGGTGACACGGCGATAGCCGCGGCGGCGGAACAAGCGGCCGAGCCCCTCGGGCACGAATATGTGCGGGTCACCGTGCAAACGGCGGAGGCTGCCGAAATGCAAATGGTCATAGTGGCCGTGGGAAATGAGCACAACGTCCACGGGCGGCATCTTGTCAAGCGGAACACCAGGAGCCGTCAAGCGTTTGGCCGCGCCCATCCGCTTCGCCCAAACCGGGTCGGTGACGATCGTGATGCCGTTCATTTGCACGACGAACGTCGAATGGCCGATCCAACAAAGCTGCGGCCGTCCGTTCGGATGATGAAGCCGGTTCCATTGCGGCGGCACGGCGTGCGGTACGACGTACGACAAGTCTTTTTGCTTTTGTTTCCGTTCCCGCTGCCAGCGGCGGAAATCGGTCCATGTTTTGTGCGTCGAGACGTTGTCGAGATTCGTGTATCGTTTCGGCACGGCAGTTTCACCCCAATGGACTTTGCTAGGAGACTCCCGTTTCCATGCAGGGATGGCAGGTGGGAGGCCGTTCCATATGCTATAATTAAATGGTAGCAAATTTTGCGTTGTTCTACAAAATATTTGTTCAGGAGGTGAAAGACTTGCTTCAATCTTTTTCACTTCGCACGACAAAGCGCGATGAAATGGTGGAGATTACGTCATTTGTCGAAGAAACGGTGCGCCAGTCCGGGGTAGAAGAGGGGATGGCGATCATTTATTGCCTGCACACGACAGCCGGCATCACGATTAACGAAAACGCGGATCCTGACGTGAAGCGCGATATGATGCGCCGCTTTGATGAAACGTACCCGTGGGAGCATCCGCTTGACCGCCATATGGAGGGAAACACGGCCGCTCATATGAAAGCGAGCACGGTCGGCGCGTCGCAACATGTTATCATTCATGAAGGCCGGCTGCTGCTTGGCCGTTGGCAAGGCATCTATTTTTGTGAATACGACGGGCCGCGCCAGCGGACGTTTTACGTGAAAGTGCTGAAAGGGTAGCAACCATAATTATATTATGTAAACAAAATAGCAGGAAAAAGCAATGGCAACACAGCGGCCGCAACGGTCTGGCCAGAATAAAGAGAAGGGAACGAAAAACCCGGGCCAACGTGTACCCGGGTTTTTCGAATGTCGAAAAAATCAAGCTGTTGAGAACAAGAAATATCTGTATCCTTACGCCGTCGTCGTTAAGATCAGCGGCCCGTTTTTCGTAATGGCGATCGTATGTTCATATTGCGCCGAATACGAGCCGTCAATGGTGCGCGCCGTCCAGCCGTTTGCGTCCATTTTGCTTTGCCATGCCCCCATGTTAACCATCGGCTCGATCGTAATGACCATCCCTTCCTTTAAGCGCATCCCTTTTCCTTTTTCACCAAAATGGGGAACGTACGGCTCTTCGTGAATCGTCGGCCCGATGCCATGCCCGGTGAAATCGCGTACGACGGAAAAGCCGTGCGCTTCGACGTACGTTTGAATGGCGTGGCCGATGTCGCCGATCCGATTGCCGAGAACGGCTTGCTCGATTCCTTTATAGAGCGACTGCTCGGTGACGTTAAGCAGTTTTTGCACGTCTTCACTGACGTCGCCGATGGCGTACGTCCAGGCGGAATCGGCGAGCGCTCCGCGCAAATTGACGACAAAATCGATCGTGACGATATCGCCTTCTTTCAGCGGCTCATTGCGCGGAAACCCGTGGCAAATTTCATCGTTAATGGAAGCGCATGTCGCATACGGATAGCCGCGGTATCCTTTTTGTTCCGGTTTGGCGCCGTATTTGGCCAAAAACGTTTCAACGAACCGGTCGATTTCCATCGTTGTGACGCCCGGTCCGATGCGTTTGGCGATCTCTTGATGACAGGCGGCCAAGAGTTTCCCCGCCTCACGCATCAACTGAATTTCTCGTTCCGTTTTGACGTGAATCATGCAACTGTCTCCTTTTCCTTTGGTATGTTTCCATCCTATAGTATTGTAACAAAAACGCCAGTGGTGATAAACTGTCGGGAACATAGGACAAAGAAAAAGGACACCCGAACAGGCATCCTTTGTTTCGCTGGTTATTGTCTTCCCCCGGTTTGGCCGCGGCGTTTACAAGACGGCAAACAACTGCTTTTCTTTATCGGAAATCGTGGATAGGGATGGGGACGGAGCGAGCGGCAAATAAATCGATACCGTCGTTCCTTTATGTATTTCGCTTTCAATTCGAATTGTTCCGTTCATTGATTCGACAATGCGATAGACGACCATCATTCCGAGCCCCGTGCCTTTGACGCCTTTCGTCGTAAAATACGGTTCGCCAAGCCGTTCGAGCTGTTCTTTCGTCATACCAACGCCGGTATCAGCGATGCGGATGAGCACACGTCCGTTGTCAATGGAGACGTATACTTGCAACGTCCCGCCGTTAGGCATCGCTTCGATGGCGTTTTTCATTACGTTGAGCAAACATTGACGGAATTTTTCGCGCTCACCGATGACGGAAAATGGGGCAAGCGTCGCTTGAATATCGACGCAGCTCATATTGGCGAGCGGACGGATGATGTCGATGGCCCGCTTCACTTCCAGTTTGACGTTCAGCTTTTCCGGCATCTCCGGGGCCGGCTTGGCAAACGTCAAGTAATCGGTGATGATCGCTTCAGCTCGGTCAAGCTCCTCAATGGCGATGCGCGCATACTGGCGTCGTTTGTCGGCAGCGAGCGGCTGCTCTTCGATCAGTTGGATAAACCCACGCGCCGCGGTGAGTGGATTGCGTATTTCATGAGAGATGGAAGCAGCTAAATGGGTGACGGCTTCCATTTTCTCGGCGCGAATCACTCGTTTGCGCAGCGCGATGTTATGGTGCACCATTTCCTGAAACGAACAAACGATGAGCATGCTGATGGGCTGTACAAACAAAAAGATAAGCGCAACGGAAGGCGGAGGAGAAACCGCAGCAGCCATCCACTCCGCTATGGCGACGGTCAATAGGCCAGAGCCGAAGCTGAGCGATGCAGCGAACAGCGTGCGCTGTTTGGTTGGCAGCTCGACAAACCGTTTTGTCAATAAACTGCTTGTTGCAGCGATGGCGATGGAAACGACGACGGTGACGAAGACGCCAGCTCCGCCGAACAGCGAGCGGTATGCGATCGCCGTAAACGCTAAAACCGTCGCTGCCCCCGCTCCGCCGTACAAACCGCCAAGCCACAGAGGAATTTGCTGCAAGTCGAAGATGAAATTGCTCTCTGTTCCGACCGGAAGAGTGATGCATAGGACGATTACAATGGCGTAACAAGCGGTCGGCAAATACAGGCGGAGGCGCTTTGGCCCTTTTTCTTGCTCCGTCCATAGCGGGACAAGAAACACCGGCAGGAGAATAAAAAACAAGTTCAGCAAAAAGTCTTTGAAAATATTCAGCATCGCGGCACCTTCTTTCCCATCGTCAAGATGTATAACCAGAATTTCTACAAAAACTGCGAATATATTACATTGTAACCGGAACATCACGGGTCTGT
>NZ_JAFWFM010000087.1:0-4097 GCF_017515625.1 Geobacillus sp. | reverse complement strand
CAGCCGTGGCCGCGAAGCGCACCCTAGGTCTGTAAGATATCCACAAAACTAAAAAAGGATGTAAGGGATTTTGTCGAAAAATATTTTTTGGACACCCCTGAGGGGCCGAAAAGCCTTGATACATCAACATTTCTAGAGGGAGGCGTTTTTATGTTTCGCATTGGTGATGTGGAAATTCAAAACCGTGTCGTCCTTGCGCCGATGGCAGGCGTGTGCAATTCGGCTTTCCGCCTGACCGTAAAGGAGTTCGGCGCCGGTCTTGTATGCGCAGAGATGGTGAGCGATAAAGGAATCGTATACAACAATGAAAAGACGTTAAATATGCTCTATATCGACGAACGCGAAAAGCCGCTCAGCTTGCAAATTTTCGGCGGTGAAAAGGAAACACTTGTCAAAGCAGCGAAATTTGTCGACAAAAATACAAATGCCGATATTATCGACATCAACATGGGCTGCCCAGTGCCGAAAATTACGAATTGCGATGCCGGAGCGAAATGGCTCCTCGACCCGAACAAAATTTACGATGTCGTCGCCGCCATTGTCGACGCCGTCGAAAAACCCGTCACGGTCAAGATGCGAATCGGTTGGGATGACCAACATATTTACGCTGTTGAAAACGCCCAAGCGGTCGAACGCGCCGGCGGCAAAGCCGTCGCCGTCCATGGACGGACAAGGGTGCAAATGTATGAAGGGAAGGCGAATTGGGACATCATTAAGCAAGTCAAAGAGGCCGTCAACATTCCAGTCATCGGAAACGGTGATGTCAAAACGCCGCAGGATGCCAAGCGGATGCTCGAAGAAACTGGGGTTGACGGCGTGATGATCGGGCGGGCGGCGCTCGGCAACCCGTGGATGATTTATCGCACAGTCCGCTATTTAGAAACAGGGGAGCTCATTCCCGAACCGACCCCAAGGGAAAAAATCGATGTCTGCCTGCTGCACTTGGACCGTCTGATCGCCCTTAAAGGCGAGTATATTGCGGTGAAAGAAATGCGCAAGCACGCGGCTTGGTATTTAAAAGGCATCCGCGGGGCGGCGAAAATCCGCAACGCCATCAACGAGTGCGAGACGCGGGACGAATTGGCCGCGCTCTTGCTTCAAGTCGCCGAAGAAGCGGAAAGCCGGGCGGCGAACGCCGAAGCCGTTTAACGGATTTCCGAAAGAAGTCTCCCACCTCAAGGAACGCGAAGGGTGTAACCCAGTGAGTAAGTGGGAGATGAATATTGGTTGGCGTTAGCCAACGAATAGGATAGAATATGGCTAGAACGGACACCTTCGGAACGAAGGGAAGCGTAAAGGGTTCTGGTGTGTGGCTTACCGTTCGGCGAACACGCACAAGTCGCTTGAAGCCTTCACCTCTAAGCGAAGCGTAGGTGGCGGGTAGTTCACACAACGGAGATGACGTTCGTGCAGCGGAAGACTGCCAGCGGGTGCTGGCAGTATTTTTCGTAAAAAATCGCTAAATGGAGTGAATGAGGTATGAGCCATGAAGAATTGAACGACCAATTGCGCGTCCGCAGGGAAAAGCTGAAAAAAATTGAGGAATTGGGTGTCGATCCGTTTGGCAAACGGTTCGAGCGCACGCATAAAGCGGAAGAGCTGTTTGAACTGTATGGAGATTTGTCAAAAGAGGAACTCGAAGAGCAACAAATCGAAGTCGCCGTCGCCGGCCGCATCATGACAAAGAGAGGCAAGGGAAAAGCGGGCTTTGCTCACATCCAGGACGTGACGGGACAAATTCAAATTTACGTCCGCCAAGACGATGTTGGCGAACAGCAATACGAGCTGTTTAAAATCTCCGACCTCGGCGACATCGTCGGCGTGCGCGGCACGATGTTTAAAACAAAGGTCGGCGAACTTTCGATCAAAGTATCGTCGTATGAATTTTTAACAAAAGCGCTGCGTCCGCTGCCGGACAAATACCACGGCTTAAAAGATATCGAGCAGCGCTACCGCCAACGCTACCTCGATTTAATTATGAATCCGGAGAGCAAAAAGACGTTCATCACCCGCAGTCTCATTATTCAATCGATGCGTCGCTATCTTGACAGCCATGGCTACTTAGAAGTCGAAACACCGATGATGCACGCCGTAGCAGGCGGTGCGGCGGCGCGCCCGTTCATTACGCATCATAATGCGCTCGATATGACGCTGTATATGCGGATCGCCATCGAGCTGCATTTGAAACGGCTCATCGTCGGCGGCTTGGAAAAAGTGTATGAAATCGGGCGCGTTTTCCGGAATGAAGGCATTTCCACCCGCCATAACCCGGAGTTTACGATGCTCGAATTGTACGAGGCGTATGCCGACTTCCGCGATATCATGAAATTAACGGAGAACTTGATCGCTCATATTGCCACGGAAGTGCTTGGCACAACAAAAATCCAGTACGGCGAACATCTTGTCGACTTGACGCCTGAATGGCGGCGCCTCCATATGGTCGATGCGATCAAGGAATATGTCGGCGTCGATTTCTGGCGGCAGATGAGCGACGAAGAGGCGCGGGAGCTGGCCAAAGAACACGGTGTCGAAGTCGCGCCGCACATGACGTTCGGCCATATCGTCAATGAATTTTTTGAACAAAAAGTAGAGGATAAACTGATCCAACCGACGTTCATTTACGGCCACCCGGTCGAAATCTCGCCATTAGCCAAGAAAAACCCAGACGACCCGCGCTTTACCGATCGGTTTGAGCTGTTCATCGTCGGGCGCGAACATGCGAACGCCTTTACGGAACTAAACGACCCGATCGATCAGCGTCAACGGTTTGAGGAGCAGCTGAAGGAGCGCGAACAAGGAAACGATGAAGCGCACGAAATGGACGAAGATTTCCTCGAAGCGCTCGAATACGGCATGCCGCCGACGGGCGGACTCGGGATCGGGGTCGACCGGTTAGTCATGCTTTTGACCAATTCACCGTCCATTCGCGATGTATTGCTCTTCCCGCAAATGCGCCATAAATAACCACGATCGTCCCCTGTTGCGAACAACGGCAGGGGACAGTTTGTTATGAGAACTCGATTCAAGAAAAAGCCGGCTGCTGCCAGCCCCTAAGAAGGCCGGTGAAAAACAACGGATTCGTTTGGTTTTTGAGAAATCGAAAGGAACGAAGTTATAGTGTTGCAAAGTTTCTCAATTTGCCGCCCGTCCTAGACAAATGGAAAGATCTAAACCGGAAAATCGTTGATCATTACTATCGTCTTGGCAAATCATATTTGCATCATACACCACTCGCATTTGCCTATAAAACGTACCAACGATAATTTTCGTTCGACGATTGACTTTTAGTCATAGAATGTATATAATGAGCAATGTTGTTTTTGAGAACAAAACAAAAAACGAAATGAGTTGACAAGCTTTCTTCAGGTGTTATATTATGATAGCACGTGAGACGTCAATAATGACGAACAAAAGGATATTGACAAGCAAACAAATTTGGTTATAATATAACTTGTCTGTTCTGTTGACTGCCTAGTGATGATAGCGGAGGGGAAACACCCGTTCCCATCCCGAACACGGAAGTTAAGCCCTCCAGCGCCGATGGTAGTTGGGGCCAGCGCCCCTGCGAGAGTAGGTCGTCGCTAGGCAACAGCGTGGAGGATTAGCTCAGCTGGGAGAGCACTTGCCTTACAAGCAAGGGGTCGGCGGTTCGATCCCGTCATCCTCCACCATTTATATACCATGAGCCATTAGCTCAGTAACGAGCGTTGCATCTTCGAGTTCGCTGCGAGTTGCCCCGACGCACTTGACTTCTTCGAATAAGCTTGTAGAGGAAGGGGCAGGTAGAGTGAAATGAAGCTTAGAGTGTATACCCAACCATGAGCCATTAGCTCAGTAGGTAGAGCAACGAGCGTTGCATCATCGAGTTTGCTGCGAGTTGTCCCGACGCATCTTGCATCTTCGAATACGCTAGCAGAGGAAGGGACATCGTTCGCTGTGAGTGTATACCCAACCATGAGCCATTAGCTCAGTAGGTAGAGCATCTGACTTTTAATCAGAGGGTCGGAGGTTCGAGTCCTCCATGGCTCACCACCAACTATATATTTGCGGGTGTGGCGGAATTGGCAGACGCGCTAGATTCAGGGTCTAGTGCCCTT
>NZ_JAFWFM010000086.1:0-4751 GCF_017515625.1 Geobacillus sp. | reverse complement strand
TCAATTTTATAGTTTTGTGTACAATTCATCTGAAGTCCTCCTTGGCATGATGGTAGGTATTGTTTGACACCCCTGCATCATACCAAGAGGGCTTTTTTTGATCAAGTCCCCGGAAAAGCTCCTAACGGGAATGCTCCTTTTTCCCCTACACGTTTTGACAAGAAACACCCGTTAGGCAACGCTCCCTGTCAAGTATAGACTAACGCACAGCGCGTTCATACGGCATTGGCGGCCGCATGCCATGCGCATGAGACTCTCTTCCCATTTGAGCAACCTTATTCGAATCTTCTCATACACTAATGTATCATCAATCGTAGCTATTTTCTCCATCCAGCGAAAAAAAGGAGCGAAATGCCATGTACAAACATATCGTCAAACGCGGGGAAACGATCGCCTCCATCGCCCGCGACTACCGCACATCTGTTGAGGCGCTGCTTCGCGCCAACGGCCTCACCGCCTCGTCCATCATCTTTCCCGGGCAAGCGATCATCATCCCCCACCTCCCGGCGAAAGGCTCGATTCCGTATACGATCCATGTATCGATCAGCCGCCGCCAGCTGACGTTAAAACACCGGGGACGAACGATCCGCACCTACCCCGTCGGCGTCGGCAAAATGGTCACCGCCACGCCTGTCGGCGATTTTGTCATCGTCAACCGCCAGCCGAACCCGGGCGGTCCGTTCGGCGCCATGTGGCTCAGCTTATCCAAACTCCATTATGGCATTCACGGCACGAACGACCCGTCCTCGATCGGCAAATACGTATCCAAAGGCTGCATCCGCATGCACAACAAAGACGTGCTCGAACTCGCCTCCATCGTTCCGAACGGAACGGAAGTGTTTATCCGGCCGTGAGGGCAAAACAGCGTCATTCATCCGTCTGTTCTGAGTCACAACCCGTTTTATTTTTCAAGAAGATGTCATTCACTCCCACCGAACGAACACCGTGTTTCCGCTCACGATGGCAGCTGACAATCGATCGGGCAAGTAGTATAATTAGGTCAAAAGCGAATGGAGTGAAGACGATGCCAGGCGGGATCTCGCATCACGCCAAAGACATTTTGTTCAAGTCGCTGAGCGCATTGTACCAAAACCAAGCCCTCGATGTGTACGGACTTCACGGACTCCCGCGGATCAAAGCACTGCTTCCAACCGAATTTCCGTCTGTACGGGCGGATGAACGGCGCGCCGACACCGTGTTTCTTCTCGAAGACGATTCCATTTTGCTTCTGGAGTACGAAAGCAATGAACGATTTCTCGACAACCATTTAAAGTATCTTGATTATGCCTGCCGCATCCTTCACACATACTATCAACAGGAAAAACGAATACGCCCGATTCACATCGTTGTGATCTACACAAGCGATGTCACGAGCGCCCGCGAACAGCTTGACGCCGGCGATGTGTTTCTTTCATCCAAAGCGGTGTTGCTTGGCGAATTCAACGGCGATGCGATTTTCCATGCCATTGAAGAAAAAGTCCACAACGGCGAACCGCTCACTCCGGAAGAAACGATGAAACTCATCCTCGTGCCGCTCATGCACACCCGCTTCGACCGGCAAACGATGATCGAAAAAACGATCGAACTGGCGAAAACGATCGACGACGAACCGAAACAGCTGCACATCATCGCCGGCGTCCTGACCGCCACAGACAAATTCATCGACCGGTCATACGCCGAAAAAGTAAAGGAGTGGATCAAAATGAACAAAGTGTTTCGCCTGTTAGTCGAAGAACTTGAACAAGAAAAAGAAGAAATGTTGAAGAAAGTGATGCAGGAAAAAGAACAAGCAGTGCAAAGAGCGATACAAGAAAAAGAACAAGCAGTGCAAAGAGTCATGCAAGAAAAGGAGCAGGCGATCAAGCAAACGGAAAAACGGAAGGCCATCGAAATCGCCAAAAATTTGCTTGACGTCCTCCCCATTCACGAAATCGCCAAACGGACCGGCCTGACCGTCGCCGAAGTCGCCGATCTTGCAAAGGAAATGGACAAATAGGCAGCACAAAAGAGCCGCAACCGCGCGGCTCTTTTCATCTTCCCTTTGCTGCTTGGCAAGATCTCAATTTCTTTTGTTTCCTTTTTTTCTTTTGTTTCTCCAGCCAAAATAGTATAATGGATATAAACATCAAGGAGGGAAAGAAAAATGAGTACTTTGTCCCGCAAAACAGAAACCCGAAAGACAGCCCCCCCACCTCTTCACGAAACTGTACTAAGCGACAACGTTCGACGTTATGTAGAATTGGTCCAACAGTCGCTTGAACTTGAGAAGCGAAAAAAAGAAATCTATTCCAACCTAAGCGACCAGGAAAAACAGAGCGTACGGCATATTCTTACCGAAATGGCGGAACAAACAATTCCAGATGATCTCCATGTCCGCGATGTGGCTCTTCTGCTTGATGTCACGCCGCAAATGGTGCGTCGTTATTGCGCAGAAGGAAAAATCGAGGCTTACCAACGGCTTGGAGACAGTGGAAAATGGATCATCCCGGCCGCACAGTTTTTTCACCACCCAAACTGGCCTTCATTTCTCCAAATGAGAGAACAGCTGAA
This sequence comes from Geobacillus sp., assembly GCF_017515625.1. Taxonomy (NCBI): domain Bacteria; kingdom Bacillati; phylum Bacillota; class Bacilli; order Caryophanales; family Anoxybacillaceae; genus Geobacillus; species Geobacillus sp. Next base: position 2,201 of record NZ_JAFWFM010000086.1, on the reverse strand, counting down.
AAGCCAGTCGATTCGTATCGCGGAAAAAATGGAAAAAGAGTTTGGAGAATAGGAGAAAGTTCTTCATGAGCGGAAACGGCACGGAAACAAAAGCATATTTGCTGGATACAAACGTATTCCGATACAAGTCAAGCCCATCTGCCCACACGAACCACAAAAAAGCCGCCAAGCGTTTTTGGAAAGATGTTTTGCAGGAAGTTCGCCATGAAGAGGCTGTGCTCTATATCCCTAAAGAAGTCATCCGAGAGCTTGAATTGCAATCCTACACACTTGGCGAAAAGGAAAGGCAACGGATCTCGGAATTGTTGGAAAATATAACGATAACGATTCCCGATTGGACAACTCCCGATATGGAACATCAAGTAAGGAAAATGGCGGCTTATATTCGCTCTGAATACCAGAGGAAAATCAATGCCATGAGAGACATGGAATACGGCAGCGTGTCTGATGCCCGTATCCTGCTAACCGCTTGGCAATACGACTGCATTCTCGTCACAGCCAATATAAAAGATTTTGCGCTTTATCCTCTTCTGTTTCCTCAACACGAACATAGACTGCTTAATCTTTTATCAAATGATTATATCACCATTTCCCCGAGCATATATGACACCATTCATCATGACCCAATATTCACGGGCATGCTCCAAGAATTGAATGACTTCATCAACAGATGATTTAGACCGCATCGTCTTCCTAAAAGCACAACAAAGTCATTTCTCTATTTTGCCGGTCGCCAATGGCAAACCGCAGAGCCGATCAAAACGAAACAAGCATTCCTTGTTATCACTTCCTCCCAGAATGATGTTCCTGATGTCGGAAACAACAAAGCGAACCGGGCTGACCGTCGCCGAAGTCGCCGACCTTGCAAAGGAAATGGACAAATAGGCAGCACAAAAGAGCCGCAACCGCGCGGCTCTTATCACTGGTCTTTTCCCTATGGCTCTTGGCGTGTGGAACAAGCAACAGTCGGACTTTTCCCTTGGCCTTTGGCCGCCAAAGCGAGCGCACTTCCCAGTGTGTCAATCCCTCTACTCGCCGCTTGCCAATCGCTGACGGGCTTCATCCGTTAACAACAAATACGGACGGCGTTTCCCCTCCTCCTGGCGCACCACTTTCTCCGTCCACGGGTGAAGCAAAAACAGCCCTAACTTTAGACGGGATTCTGGGTCCACCATTTTTTGCCGCACGCCATCTTCATGGGCGATGAGTTTTTCAATCACGTTGAGCATCGCCTTCTTGCTTAGAAACACTTCCTTTTCCTTCGAACTCAAGCGCACGGTAATCCCCTCATCGGAAAACGAGACGACGCGAAACGCTTCCTTCCCTTTGAACGTCGATACGATTTTTCCTTCGTACAGTTCAACCAACAACGATTTCCACATGTTCTCGACAAACGTTTGTCGATCCATCCGTTTCACCCCCTATCCTTCTTTATCCCTCATTCCATTCGCCCCATCCGCACCGCTCGAACTGAACGAACGCCGAACATCCGCCAATTGCAACGCCAGTTTTTCCAATTCATCAGCGCAACCGATCGCTTCCACAAACCGCTTCGGCAGCTGGCTGTATCCGATTTCCAGCCCTTTCAGTCCTCCCGCAATGGCTGCAATCGTATCGCTGTCTCCACCCATATTCGCCGCCGAAATGACGACATCTTCGAACGAGTCACAACGGAGCAGCCAATGCAGCACCCACCCCATCGTATGGACGACATACCCGTCAGGAGGGTAGACAGGCGTCACCATAAGCAGCGGCTCATAACGGGTATGCTCCACTTCTTTCCGAATCGCCTTGGCGAGCGGCTCTCCTTGAAGCACCCGAAAGGCGACCCATGTCCGTCGATGTAGATGTCCGTTGTTTAATTTCGACCTTTTTCCTCAGAACCCTTTTCCTTCCATAAAATTTTTAAGAACGAAGACCCAGGACATAGGGACTTCCCAGCATTTCGGTGTTGACTAGTTCACAGATTTTTTCCCATAAATAAACCGCCCTATCATCAGGACGGACTTCCCGTTGGCATATGGTTCGTTATACGATGTTCGTTTCCATAGATTCGCCAATCCCTCCCTCTAGAAATGTTGATTTATCAAGGCTTTTCGGCCCCTCAGGGGTGTCCAAAAAATATTTTTCGACAAAATCCCTTACATCCTTTTTCAGTTTTGTGGATATCTTACAGACCTAGGGTGCGCTTCGCGGCCACG
>NZ_JAFWFM010000085.1:0-7574 GCF_017515625.1 Geobacillus sp. | reverse complement strand
CTGATACGATCAATTTCCTTCTTCATTTCTATTATCACAAACAATAATGGTCATGCAAAAACCCGAAGTCCCTTTTCGAACTTCGGGTTCTCCTTTCACACTTCCTCGCAATATTCGTCAAACAGCGCCTGCAGCTTTTGCACGACGGCGACCGGTTCGTGCCCTTCGATGTCGTGGCGGTGGAGCATGGCACACAGTTTTCCGTCTTTTAACAACGCGAACGACGGCGAGGACGGCGGCTCGCCGACAAAATACTCTCGCGCGCGGGCCGTTGCTTCTTTGTCTTGGCCGGCAAAGACGGTCACCAAATGGTCCGGGCGCTTGTCGTAGTAAACGGCATGGGCCGCTGCGGGACGGGCGATGCCGCCGGCGCAGCCGCATACGGAGTTGATGAGGACAAGCGTGGTGCCCGGACGGCGGAATGCCGCATCGACGTCTTCCGGCGTACGCAGCTCTTCAAATCCGGCTTCGACCGCTTCACGCCGCGCTTGTTCGACGATGTCGTGATAGAGCGGAAATTGAAATTGGAACATCTCAACACCTCCTTCGGTTTGCCTTTATCATATCATACTTCGCCGCCGAGGCTCCGTTCGTATGCTTCAATCAGCTCGCGGACGGCGGCGGTGACCGGCTTGGCGCCGGAAATGACGCTGTTCTCGAGCATCGGAAGCTTCTCTTTCACGATCGGGTCGGCGAAAAAGCGCGTTTCGATATATTCTTTATCATGGCGTGCATCCAGTCTTTTTGCTGCTGGCGGCGGCGCCGTGCTCATACAAAAACGCGTAGTCTTGCGGCGGGATGACGCCGCCGACAAAAACGAGAATGTCGCCGCGGCCGATTTTTTCAAGCTCCGCCACAAGCTGCGGCACAAGCGTTTTATGTTCACCGGCGAGCGAGCTGATGCCGACAGCGTGCACGTCGTTTTCGACCGCCTGGCGCGCCGTTTCTTCCGGCGTTTGAAAGAGCGGGCCGATGTCGACGTCAAACCCTAGATCGGCAAACGCTGTGGCGACGACTTTCGCCCCGCGGTCATGCCCATCCTGTCCCATTTTCGCAATCAAGATGCGCGGACGCCGCCCTTCCAGTTCGGCGAACTGCTCCACCCGCCGCTTCACCCGTTCGAGCTGGATTTCGTTTTTGTATTCCGAGCTGTACACGCCGCTGATCGAGCGGATGGCGGCGCGATGGCGACTCGCCACTTTTTCGATCGCGTACGAAATTTCCCCGAGCGTCGCCCGGACGCGCGCCGCTTGGACGGCAAGCTCAAGCAAGTTCCCTTCGCCCGTTTCCGCCGCTTTTGTAATGGCGGCAAGCGCCGCTTCGATCTGCTCGCTATCGCGCGTCGCCTTGAGCTCGTTCAGCCGCTCGATTTGCCGCTTTCGCACGGCGGTGTTGTCGACTTCCAAAATGTCGATCGGTTCTTCTTTGTCCGGGCGGTATTTGTTCACGCCGATGATCGTTTCCGCTCCTGAATCGATGCGCGCTTGGCGGCGGGCCGCCGCTTCTTCGATGCGCATTTTCGGGATGCCCGTTTCAATGGCTTTCGCCATCCCGCCCAAGCTTTCAATTTCTTCGATATGCACCCACGCCCGCTTCATCAACTCGTTCGTCAACGTCTCGACGTAATACGAACCGGCCCATGGATCGATCGTCCGGCAAATGCCCGTTTCTTCCTGCAAGTACAGCTGCGTATTGCGGGCGATGCGCCGTGAAAACTCATCAGCGAGTCCGACATCTTTGCGACATCGCTCATTCCGATCCCCCTTTGCCTTCCAGACATAAGAAACCGCTTTCTTTTCAAGCCGCACCTTTCCCTCTCGAACCCGTCTGCTCAGAACAAAACGCTGATGACGCTTCGTGTGGGAAAAACGGTTTCTATGTTTATTGTAGTACATCGGCCGCGTTTGGACAATGAACAAAAAGGCAAACAACTTGCTGATGCCACCATTTCGCCATGAAATGGAAAACAAAGCGGTCAAAAAAACATGAACGATCCCGAAATGGCTCGATGACTTGGCGAAACAACACCATCTCAACGATTCACAAATCCTCCAAGAAGCCCTGAAAAAACATGAAAGGAAGAGGGCGTTGTTGCATGCTCTCTTGGACGATGCTCCCTCGTCCCCCTCCAAATCGCCGCTTAGCGAAAATCTCAACTGCCATTTATTCATTGGAAAATGTTTCGCAAATCGATCACGAAATCCTTCAATACATGAACCAAAACGGCGTCATCCCGGTTGTACACTCCATGAAGTTCCAATCTTCCTGTTTTTCCGCGCAAATACACTTCCACCACTTGATTCGCCGGGTCAACGATCCAATATTCCTTCACCCCGGCCCGCTCGTACGCGATCCGTTTGTCCATCCGGTCGATTTTGGCCGTGGCGGGGGACAAGATCTCGACGACCAAATCCGGAGCCCCGACAATGCGGTTTTTTTGAATTTTGTTTTTGTCGCAGATGACGACAAGATCGGGGCATACCCAGTTTCGGACGTTTTCATCCATCCATCCCTTTCGATGATCTTCGAAAAGATACACATCGATCGGGGCGGCCAACACGCGGCAATCCTTCCCACGAAGATGCATCCCGAATTCAATGGAAAGTTGGAGCGAAACGGATTGATGTTCCGGTGTCGGCGACGGCGCCATGCTGATGATGTTCCCATCCAACACCTCGCACCGTTTTCCTTCCGGCCATGTCGCATACTCTTTGTAGGTCATAGGGGCCTGTTCCTTTTCTGGTGAATCCATATCCTCCACCTTCCTCCTAATTTTATATTGATTATACACCATCCATTCCTGTATCTTGAACGATGTTTATTCCTCTTCCCGAACGAGCGGCAGGCGGACGAATACGGTCATCCCGCGTCCAAGGTCGCTGTCGAACCAAATCGCGCCGTCATGAAGAGAGACGATTTGTTTGACGATGGCAAGCCCCAAGCCGGTGCCGCCTTCTTTGCGAGTGCGGGCGCGATCGACGCGGAAAAAGCGCTGGCCGAGAAACGGGAGCTGGTCTTTTGGAATGCCTTTGCCCGTATCTTGGACGACAAGCTCGCCTTCCGCTTCCGAAAAGCGGGAAAGCCGCACCGTCACCACACCGCCTTCTGGGGTGTAGCGGATGGCGTTGTTAAGCAAGTTGCGCACGACTTGTTCGAGCCGGTCGGCGTCGCCGTTGACGATGATGTCATAGTCCAACTCGCACGCCAGCTCGATCCGCTTTTGCGCGGCGATCGGTTCGTACGTGGCGATGACATCTTCGATCACTTGGGCGAACGCCACCGGCGCGCGCTCGAGCGGCACGCTTTGCCCTTCAAGGCGCGCCAGGTCAAGAAGATCGCGCACCAGCCGCTCCATCCGCTCCGTTTCGCGGCGGATGAGGCGAAGGTACGCCTTTTCTTCTTCCTTCGTTTTCGCGAGGCCAGCAAGGAGCGCTTCGCTGTATCCTTTCATATAGCTGAGCGGCGTGCGCAGCTCATGCGAGACGTTCGCTAAAAACTCGCGCTTCCGCTCGTCTTCTTTAGCAATGGCGTCCGCCATTTGGTTGAACGCCTCCGCCAGGCGGCCGATTTCATCATCGCTCCGCACGGGGATGTCCGCTTCGTAGCGTCCTTCCGCCATGCGTTCTGCCGCTTGTTCCATCGCCTGCAGCGGCTCGGTCATCTGCCGCACCATCCGTCGGCCGACAACCAAAAGCGCGGCGGCGAATATGGCGGCCAACGGCCAAAACGCGGCGGCCGCCCGCTTCGTTGCTTCCTGAACGTCGGCTAACGGCAAATACAAGTAAATCGCTCCTTCAAGCCGCTTGCCGTCCAAAAGCGGAACGACGACCGCCATCACGCGGCGGCCGAACCGCTTTTCGTATCCCGTTTTGACAACAGGCTTCCCGGCTAACAATGTTTCCCGGTCGCGGCCGCTGACTAACGCGTCATAGTGGACCGGAAACGGAAAGCAGGCGCTCAGTTCGCGCGGGTTGTCAATCAATAAGATCGTGGCCGTTGATTTTTCGTCATACCATTCGATTTGACGGCGATATGCCTCCGTCACCGCCCCGCCGCGATAGTCGCGGGCGAGGCTCGTCCCTTCCGCGATCAACGTTCGCTCAACTTCTTTCATGTACACCGTCCGGTAAAAATAATTGAGAAGACCAAAAGAAAACGCCAGCGTCACCACGACCGCGGCGCCGATCGACAGCCATAGTTTTTGTCCTAACCGAAGCCGTTTCATGTTCATCCCTCAAACTTGTAGCCGATGCCCCAGACGGTTTGGATATGGCGAGCGGCGTCTTTCAGCTTCATGCGCAGCGTTTTCACATGCGTATCGACCGTGCGAGCGTTTCCTGTATAATCATATCCCCACACTTTGACGAGCAAGTCGTCGCGGCTGAACACCTGACCGCGGTGCTTCGCCAAAAACAGCAACAGCTCAAACTCTTTCAACGTCAATTTCACCGGTTTGCCGCCAACGGTCACGGTTCGGCCTTTTTCGTCGATGACAAGGTCGCCAAATTGCAGCCGTCCGTCGTGCTCGCGGACACGCTGCACCCGGCGCAGCACCGCCTCAAGGCGGGCGATGAGCTCTCCCGGGCTGAACGGTTTGACGATGTAATCGTCGCCTCCCAGCTTCAATCCTTTCACTTTGTCCCATTCTTCGCCAAGCGCGGTCAAAAACAAAATCGGCACGTCCGACTGCTCGCGGATGCGGGCGCAGACGGCGAATCCGTCCTGTTTTGGCATCATGACGTCCAACAGCACGGCATCAACCGGATGTTGCGAAAGCAGCACCAGCGCTTCTTCCCCGTCCCCTGCTTCGAGGCAGCGAAAGCCGGCGTTTTCCAAATACATGCCAACGAGCAGGCGCATTTCTTCTTCATCATCGACGATTAAAACGGTTCGTTCGCTCATGTTCGTCCCTCCCGAATGAATAGTTGCAGCGGGCCGTCTCCCGTCTTCCAACGGACAAGCGGACGCAACGTCGCCTCATCGACCACGATGATTTCATCGCTGTCATAGCTCGCGATATACAAACGACCGAACGCCGCTTCCATCGCAAATGGATTGGCGCCGACAGACGCCGAAGCGAGTTTCTTTCCATCTAGGGAAAATTGGTAAACTGTGTTGGAGCCATGGCTTAGCACAAACACGCCGCGGCCTGTTTCGACGAAATCGACCGGCATGACCGGAGCGGCGATCGTCCGGAGCAAGCGGCCGTCTTGCAGTGAGTAGACATGAATGTTCGTTTCCACACGGCTTCCGCTGCCGTGCCCGCCGACCCACAGCTCCTCTTGTCGCTCGCGCACCACTCCGCCCAAGGCGAACTTCGGCACGGCGAACGAACGGATGACGCGGCGGCGGTCCACATCGATGATCCACGTCCGTTCGTCTTGAAAATCGATCACATACAACCTCGTTCCAGCGCGATTGACCAGCAGCGTCATCGGGGAGCGTCCGACCGAAAGGCGGGCGATTTCTTTCCCGTCCCGGCTCACAACGCGCACCGCGTGATGGGTGCTGTCGCCAAAAAACCACGTGCGGCCATCCGGAGATGGAGCAGCGCTCACAATGCCGCTTCCTATTTTCCATTCGCCAAGCAGCTTCCCGGTCGCGAGATCGTACCGATAGACCCCGTCAAGATCCCGCCCGTACAAAAAAAGCGTCCGGCCGTCTGGGCTCAACACCCCGCCTTGAAACGGCTGATCAATGTTCCAGCGGGCGATTTTGCCGCCATTTTTCGCGTTCAAAAAGGTGACCGTTTCCGCTTTGACATCGAGACTGATGACGACCGACAGCGAATCAGCGATCGGAGGAAACGATGTCTTCGCGCAGCCGCTTAGCATAAAGAACAAACACAACAGCATCCATACGCTCTCTCGTTTCATCTCGAGTTTCTCCTTCACCTATTCGTTTCTGCCCCCATTATACCTCACATTTGTGAGAGAAGTTTGAAATCGCGCCATGCAAAAACCCCACCGCCAACCGATGGCGATGGGGGAACCGTTAATAAATCGGCGTGTTGTCTTTGTTCATATTTTCCAAAATCGCTTTGACGCGGGCAAGGAAGCGTCCACAAATGAGGCCATCCAAGACGCGGTGGTCAAGCGACAAGCATAAGTTGACCATGTCGCGGATGGCGATCATGCCGTTTTTGACGACGGGTCGTTTGACGATCGTTTCCACTTGCAAAATGGCCGCTTGCGGGTAGTTGATAATGCCCATCGACTGCACCGAGCCGAACGCGCCGGTGTTGTTGACGGTGAACGTGCCGCCCTGCATGTCTTCCGGGCGCAGTTTGCCGGCGCGCGTTTTCGCCGCCAGTTCAGCGATTTCACGGGCGATGCCTTTGATCGTTTTTTCATCGGCGTGCTTGATGACGGGCACGAACAAGGCGTCATCCGTCGCGACGGCGATCGAGATGTTGATGTCTTTGCGTTGAATGATCTTATCGCCCGCCCACGTCGAGTTCAGCTGCGGGAATTCTTTCAGCGCTTGGGTGACCGCCTTGACGAAGAAGGCGAAATACGTCAAATTGAAGCCTTCACGCCGCTTGAACTCGTCTTTGATGGCATCGCGGTAGGCGACAAGATCGGTGACGTCGACTTCGACCATCGTCCAAGCGTGCGGCGCTTCGTGTTTGCTGCGGAGCATGTTCGCGGCGATCGCTCTGCGCACCGGGGTGACCGGAATTTCGATGTCGCCCGCTCCGGCTTCGACGTTCGGGGCCGCTAGTTTGACCGGCGCTACTTGCGGCGCAGTTGGCGCGGCCGCGGCAGACGGTTGAGCCGCCGCGGCGGCTGTGGCCGGTTGTTCCGTTCTCGGTTCCGCTTTTGGCGCCGCTTGTTCCGCCGCCGGTGCCGCTCCCGCTTTCGGAATTTGGCCGGACTCAATGAGCTTCAGCAAATCTTTGCGCGTCACCCGCCCGCCAAGGCCGGTGCCTTCGACTTGTTCGAGGTCAATGCCGTGTTCCTGAGCCAAGCGGAGCACGGCCGGCGAATAGCGGCCGTTGTTTGCCCGGCCGGCCTTTTTCGGAGCGGCTGGCTTGGCGTTGTCTTCTGCTTTCGGCGCTTCATCCGCCGGCTTCGCTTCCGAAGCCGGTGCAGCGCCTTCGACTTCGATCGTGCAAATCGGCGCGCCGACTGGGAGCGTCTCCCCTTCTTTGGCGATCAGCTCGCGGATGACGCCGGCAAACGACGACGGAATTTCCGCGCTCACTTTATCGGTGATGACTTCAGCGATCGGGTCGTATTTGTTCACTTTGTCGCCCGGGGAAACGAGCCATTTGCTGATCGTGCCTTCCGTGACGCTTTCCCCGAGCTGAGGCATCGTCAATTGTTCGATGGCCACATCGATACCCTCCTATCTTGGCTGCAATGTCTTCGCCGCGGCGCCCCGGCCGCCTGCGGTTCGCCTCAAAACTTGAGAAGCTCCGCTGCGGACCGGGGTTCTCCGCTCCTCCACTGCTCCTACAATGAACCTCCCCCACTTATCGAAGTGGGGGTTTCCTGTTTCCCCTTCGGAGGTGGATGCATGATAGGCTGGTTGGCAGCCTATCTGCAGGCAACACCTGGCACCCGTCCCGT
>NZ_JAFWFM010000084.1:0-4067 GCF_017515625.1 Geobacillus sp. | reverse complement strand
GTCTTCTCCGCTTGCTTTCTTCATACAGTAGCAGCTGCGGATACGCATCGTGAAAAATGAGGGCGTTGGCCCGTTCCAAAAACAAAAAAAGGGGTGCGATCGTCTTTTCCGGCAACAACAACGGGAGCAGGCTGCCACGCAAGTCGGTCATGTTCCAGCCGCCGTTGCGCGAAACGAGATGGGCCAAAAATGCCCAATGCACTTCTGGGTGGCGTTCAAAAAACGTGAAATAGGCGGCTGTGCGCGTGATGTTGTTGAGGTTATGCTCCGCTGTTTTCTGCCGAATCATAGCAACGGCCGCCGCCTCGTCGTCGCTCGGTCTTCCGTCACGCTAAGGCGTGACGGAGGCAAGCCACACGCTTGCCTTCGACAGTCAAAAATGGGCAAACCACTTTTCTGTCAAGGATATGTTAAACTTCTTTGTTGCATCTATCCTGAAAATACCCGAACTCCAAAATGTGTAAAATTGTAAAATTCAACATAGAGGTCTTTTCATCCTTCCGATGGTGACGAATTTTTTGTCATGGGAGTCTATATAGTTTGCTGAAGGATTCGACAAGCATGATCACCAATAGTAATAAGATACAAACGTTCGATTTATTGGGGGAAGGGAGAGGAAAACAATGGTTCGCTTATGGGGGAAAAAGGTGTGGCTGGCCAAACGCGCGTATGAGGCGGTCATTTTCCAAACACCGCGCTTCGGGGAAACGAAAGGATACCGTCAAGTATGCCGGTTGACCGTGACGGCCGCCGATCATCATGAGGCGCTGTCGATTTTGTACCGAATGTTTAACGTGGCTGATTTGATTCCGAAAAACTGCCAAGCTCGGTTTATGGGGACCGGCGATATTGTCTTGATCGACGAAGGGCGGAAAGGACAGACGTACTACCGCCTCTGCCCGGATGACTGGAAACGGGTGGAACGCCAGCTTGTCTGTTGACGGAATATTCAAAAATACAGTCGCCTTCAACCGATTGGGGATGGTATAATAGCGATAACATCGAATAAAGCCCGGCCGTTTAGGGAACGGATAAGAAAGGAAAGGGGGCGGATCAGATGGAAGAGCAAAGACAACGGCGCGACACGCCGACGGTAGCGCCGGGAATTGACGATGATGAAGTGTTGAACGAAAAGGCGACGGAAGAGGAAATTGAGCGCGGAGACTATACGAAAGTCGTCACACTGGCGTGGGACGAAGTCGAGCCGTCGGAGCCCTGATCGAAATAGAAACCCTTGTGCGGCACAAGGGTTTCTCCGGGTTTGTTACGATTCGGGATTGTCGTGATGGCCCGGGCCGTTTTTCCGGCCGCCGGCGGCCGAGTATTCCTTGGCGTGCGCTGCGTCTTCAGCGATCAACGCCTCTTTTGGAATATGGTTGTTCTTTTTCTGCCCGTTGATGCGGTTGCGATGCTTTTTGCCCATCGTTTTCCCTCCTTGAACTGTCGTTGTCGTTAGTGTATGCGGCAAAAGGGCGGTTCATCGACGGAAAATGTTTGCAGGCGGCGCCGGGCGGGCGGAGCGGAGACTGAAGGGAACTGGGAGGGGGACGGAATATGGCCGCATTGGTGCTGGCGCTGTGCGTCGTCTCGATCGCCGCGTCGCTTTGGCTCAAAGAGCAGGTGGAGCGCGTTTTGTTTCGCTGGAGAAACGTTCCTGTTCTCCATGCGGCCAATATCGTCATCATTGCGGCCATCGTTGCGGTTGCCTATTATCAGCTGAGCGGCATCGGCGTCTACTTGCGTGATTTGGCCGACATCGATGGATTTTGGTATGTATTTGCCGGAACAACGCAGCTTGTGCTGCCGCTTTATTTGTTCGCCTGCTGGCTGCTCGCCAGGCGGCGCGGACGCGAGAAAAAATATACGCGCAGCAAAGACAAAAAGGTGCTGTATATCAACGAAAGGTATCTTGCGCGCCGCTATCGCGACGATTATCGTTCGAAAACGTCTTAAAAAGGGAGAGCAGCTCTCCCTTAAAATTTTGTTTTTTCTTTTTTGGACGTTGACGGCTGGTTGTTCGCTTTTGAGGATGGATTCGTTTTGTTGGCGTACTCCACCGCCTGCTCAAGTTTCTTTTTCACCGTCTTTCCTCCTTTCCCGCCGTGTGGGCACGAATAGTATGCCCGCCTTTCGCTCAAGCTACTCGAAGCAAGACTGCCATTTTCCGCAAACATATGATATGATAAACAAGGGCATGGCCGAACCATAACCGTTCGAAGTCATAAGGAGGAATCGAGTTTGAGCGTACATATCGGAGCCAAACAAGGGGACATCGCCGAACGCATTTTGCTGCCGGGCGACCCGCTGCGCGCCAAATACATTGCCGAGACGTTTTTGGAAGGGGCGGTGTGCTACAATGAAGTGCGCGGCATGTTCGGATTTACGGGGACATACAAAGGGCATCGCGTCTCCGTCCAAGGGACGGGGATGGGAGTGCCGTCCATTTCGATTTATGTCAACGAATTGATCCAAAGCTATGGAGTAAAGACGCTCATCCGCGTCGGAACATGCGGCGCCATTCAACCGGATGTGCGCGTGCGTGACGTCATTTTGGCGATCGGCGCATCCACCGATTCTAACATGAACCGTCTCATTTTCCGCGGCCGCGATTATGCGCCGACGGCGGATTTCCACTTGCTGCGGACGGCATACGACGTTGGAATGGAAAAAGGATTGGCGCTCAAAGTCGGCAACGTCTTTACCGCCGACATGTTTTACAACGACGAACCAAACTGGGAAACGTGGGCGCGCTACGGCGTATTGGCCGTCGAGATGGAAACGGCGGCGCTCTATACGTTGGCGGCCAAATTCGGCTGCCGGGCGCTGTCGGTGCTGACGGTCAGCGACCATATTTTAACCGGCGAGGAGACGACAGCCGAAGAACGGCAAACGACGTTTAACGAAATGATCGAGGTGGCGCTCGAAGCGGCGGTTCGCAGCAGCTGATGATGCGGCGGCTGTTCGGGGCGCCCCGGGAAACAGAAAAGGGGAAGATGAATGAATCAGCGTTGGCAAACAGCGGCGCTTATGTGCCTGTTGCTCGTTGGCTGCCAAACGGGAGGAAGCGGTGACGGCGGCGCGGCCGGCTCGCCCGGGCAGCCGGCGGAACATACGGCGCCGCCCAGCGTTCATAAACGAGAGGAACTCAACCGGCCGGTTGACCCGGATTTGCAGCTTGAAGCGAAATATTGGAACGTCATCGAGGTGCGAAACGGCCAAAAGGTCATTATGAATCCGGACAACATTTTGGTGCTCGTCAATAAAGAGCAGTCGCTTCCGTCCGGTTACAAGCCGGCCGATTTGGTTGTGCCGCGCGTGCCGTTTTCGTTTGCCGACCCGAATGCAGAAAAGCGGCGTATGCGGGCCGAGGCGGCCGCCGCGCTCGAAGAAATGTTTGCCGCCGCCCGCCGCGATGGCATCGAGCTTGTCATGGTGTCCGCTTACCGGTCGTATGAGCGGCAGAAGGCGATTTTTGCGGAGGAGGTGCGGCAAAAAGGGGAGAAAAACGCCGTCCAGGCCGTCGCCCACCCGGGACAAAGCGAACACCAGACAGGGCTTGCAGTCGACATTAGCAGCCGGTCGATCGGCTGCCAGCTGACCGAGGCGTTCGGGGCGACAAAAGAAGGACAGTGGGTCGCTGCCCACGCGCACGAATACGGGTTTATCATCCGCTATCCGAAAGGGAAGGAAGCGGTGACCGGCTACAAGTATGAGCCGTGGCATCTTCGCTATGTCGGGCGGAAGGCCGCCGCCGTGATGAAAGAGCGCGGCATGACAATGGAAGAATATTTTCAAGCGGTAAAAAAAGTGTAAAGACGGGGCTGGCCCAAAAGAGCGGCAATGCTTCTATCTAGGGCAGCATGGAAAAACAGACCACCACGAAAAACCTGGTAAAACCAAGGGTTTCAGAGGTGGTCTCTTTTTTACATACCTGAATCCGTGACAGAAGTGTATCAAAAATGCTGGGAAACCCAATCGTGTCGAGACTTCGACTCCATTTCGAATGTTCACCTATTAGGTGAAGAACCCCGAGTGCAATATTTTGTTGATTGATCCAGTTTTCTTGG
>NZ_JAFWFM010000083.1:0-23034 GCF_017515625.1 Geobacillus sp. | reverse complement strand
TGAAGATGGCGGGTTTCCTCCTCATTTCGTCCTTTAACGACAAGCTCGATATGGTCATGGCGGTGCACAGCAACGTCCACATTGTACGCATCAACGACGTGATACGTTTCGTTTTGTAAAAAGTTTTCAAGTTCAATTCCTGCTTCGTTGGCCAGCTGTTGGCAAATGCCGATTTTTTCATATCCTGATTCGTACGATCCCAAAAGCGCTTGTTTCAGCCGATATACGCGTTCCGGGAGCAACATGAGACGGTCTGGCAGCACATAAATCGCCCCGGCCTGTTTCCCAACCCGATCTAAGTTGCGCCCGCCTGCATCAAACAGTTGCAAAACTAAGTCCGCTTCATGCGGCAACGAACGAAGTGAGAGCTTTCCGCCCACTTGCTCCTCAACAACGGGAAGCCCTAAATATTGGAGCACTTCTTTGGCGCTTTCGTCTTTCAGCAATTCATAATACTCGCTATACGGCAAAGTCGAATCGACAAGAACGCCCGAGTCGTAAAGCTCCTCCCAAGCGACATACTGCTGAAATCCTTGCACTTTGTAATATTTTTCGATGTCTTCTTTGGCCATAGGCAGCTTCAGTTCGGCGACGGTTTTGCCGTCATGCAACTGAAACGAAAAATGAATCCCATCCTCATTCGGCGTCAAAACTGCCTTCATCATTTTCCGTTTCTTTTTGAAGAAGAACATCCCTTCTTACCTCCCAGCCGAGTTCGCGGCGAAGCCATTCATCAAATTTCCATTGCCACCCACCGTTATGGCGCAGCCAGCCGCCTGGAATTGTCAAATCTCTATCCATCAGCTCGGTTCGTTTCACTTCCCGCACTTTTCGCCACGCCTTGTTGGCAAACTGCTCGCGTTCGGCGAGCATCCGGTCGATTTTGGGTTGAAAATGGCGCCGGAATACGTCGGCGCGGTAAATATAAACCGCCCCAGTTCCGAGCACTTCCATAATGACAACGTCATGAAAATACATAATCAACGTCGTGCGTTCATCCGTCACAACGACATCCTCTAGCTTTGGAATAAACTTTTCCCAATATTGAAACCGTTCATGGTTTTTGTTCACGCCGCCAAAAAAGTCTTTCAATTGCAGCTTCATAATCCACTGAGCGAACCGCCGCTTTTCCTCTTCACCGACATATCTCCATAACATCGGCTTTCGGTGATACGTTTGCAGCCTTTCAAATATCAGTTTCCCAAGCGGCTTGACGTGATTGAGCTTGCACTTTTTGATCAGTGCATTCGCCATTTTTTGTTGCTGTTCATTTGTTGAGGAAACAAACAGCTCCCGATACAAGTTTTGTTCCTTGAGAAAAAACGATTCATCGGCCAGCTGAAAAATCTCTATCAACACGAGTTTAAACAACGGAAAGTTTTTCGTTAAATAAAACGTCTCCAGTTCGTCTAAAATTCCTTTCTCGCTTTCATACGCCGTTGTTGCCAAATACACAATGGGATCTTTGCTTAACAAATAACGCCGCCATTTTTCACTTTTCTCTTTTTCCAACCTCTTTTCGATTTTCTCTATATGGGTAGCATAGGCGTAACGCAAAAGCTTCCAAATCTCGTCCAAATCGCACGTTTCATACATAACATCGACCAACACGCGGAACAGGCGTCGCTCATGCTGGATATGGCGCTGAATGGACTCGATCATGGCTTTTTTGAGCTCTTCGGGAAGCTCTTTTTTGTACAAGTTCGGGAGAAGAAGTTTCTCCCGCCGCGACAGCTGTTGTACCCACTCTTGAAACACTGAAATCGGCGCATTGGCTACCTCGGCAAACCGATCGGACAGCCGTTCAAGCACCCCCTGATATTTCTCAGCTCTATAGTCAACCGTTTGTTTCAAAAGAGGACGACGCGGTTCCCGCAGCCATCGTTTCAGCAACACCGGTTCATACTCATACTTCATTATTCGTTCACCAACTTTTCAATGGCTTTAATTGCTTCATCGTCCTTAAGACGGAATAAAAATTCAACCCGGCGTGATCGGTCAGGATCATACTTGCCGTTTTCATCCGTCAGCGGATTGCTGAAGCTCCGGCCATTTGCGGTAATGTACTTTTTCGACAGCTCCCGCTCTTTAAAATTAGGAAACTCTTTACTATAAATATACTCTAAAACGGCGTATGCCCGTCGCTGTGACAAAGACATGTTGTACATGTACGTCCCATTTCGGTCGGTATGTCCTTCGATAATGATACTTGAAATTTCATCTTTAAACCGATCCTGCAATAAAATCCCCATATACTTAGGAATAAATTGTTGCAAAAACGCCTTCCCCTCCGGAGAGATTTCCGCCGAGTTCGATTCAAACAAAATGCTGCCGGGAAAGCGTATGGCTCCTGTTTGCTGATCAATCTCAATGGCTAGATTCGACTTCTTAAACGCTTCTGTTAAAGCCCGAATGATCTCCGTTTTGACGCTGACAACCTCTTCAATTTGTTTTTCTTTCTCTTCTAACAATTCACGGTAGTCAAGGATGACAGACATCAACAACAAGGCAAACACCATCAACATGGCGCTCATTAAATCCGCATAGGACATCCAGTAGTTCACTTCTGTCCGTTTCCGGTATTTCATGTTGAAGCCCCTGCTTTCCATTTATCTAAATGATCGACTAAGTCTTCCATATTCTCAATGAAATCGTTCTGAACTTCACTGAACTGATAAACGAGCCCGCTCACTTCCTGAACGGCTTTTGTCAACGTCTCATCAAAGTGTTGATACGTTTTGCTTAGACCGCTGTCAATGTTCTCCGCAAAATCTTTCATTGAAAGATGAAGGGCTTCTGTAATCTTCGCCAACTGTTCTTTCGTCATCGCCCAGTTTTGCTGCAGCGTCGCGATTTGCTCTGTCATCTCATGCATGTACACTTTCGTCGTTTGTAATGCTTCCTCCACCGTTTCATTTGTCTGCGCACGCAGCTGCACAAGCTCTGGAAGAAGCTGTTTTTGCGCTTCCTGCATTTTAAGCAACTGCTCCTTCAGCTCGCGAACGCAATTGAACGTTTCGCGCAATTCGGGAACGAGAGGCGACAGCGCCGCCACAGCCGACTGGACATCGCCAAGCAGCTGCTGCGAATCATGCAGCGATTCTTTTTGAATGCGGAGAGACTCCTCAAACTTGTTCGCCATCGTTTGAAAGGACGCGGAAAGGGAAGATGCAGCATGAACAAGCTGTTCGAGCAACTGGCTGTAATGCGTTTCGACCTGCGCATTAAAGTGGGTAAAACGCTCCACCAGATCGTCGTATTTTTGAGCGAGCAACTGGTTGCTCCGCATCACTTCTTGTTGGACTGGGAGATGGTCTTTTGTCAGCTGCTGCAACTGATAAAACGTTTCTCCTAATCCGTTCATTATGCCTGCCGTTTTTTGATAGCTGTCCTTCATCAGCTCAAGTTCTCCAGCCATCTTTTCAAACTGCGCAAACATTTTTTCCGTCCGCTCAAGCGTCATCGCCTGTCGCTCTTCCATATAAGCAAAACGGCTTGTGAATGACTCAATCGTTTTCATCATTTCTGAGTGAAGCACTTGCGATTGTTGGACAAACTCTCTAAACTTTCCAATCGACTGTTGTGTCCCGCCTGTAATCTCATCAACAAGCCGACTCGTCACATCGGCGCTTGTACTTTTTGTCAACTCAATTTGCGACTCAAGCAGCTTCGCCTGCGTCTCCATCCCTTCATGCAGCTGGGCAAACTGGTCATGAAGCTGACCGAACACTTGCTGCAGGCTGCCGTGCGACTGCTGAAGCGATAGAGCGATCGGCTGCATTGCCCTTTCAAGCGCATCAGTCAGTAGCGTCTTCAGATGGTCAGCCTGATGACGTGATAACTTTTCTAAACGGTTAAGAAACAGCTCCTCATCATCGGTGCTAAGCAAAAAGTCAAGCCGCTCGGAATGCCAGTCGATATTGCGCTCAAGCACGCCACTGATCCATCGGTCGAACATCGTCCATATTAAAGAAAGCAACACGCCCCATACAGAAGTGTAAAAGGCGACTTTCATCCCATTTATTAAACTATCAATTCCAGACCGCAACATTTCTGTATCAGTGACATGCAATTGAGCCAATCCTACCGAGAGACCAACGAAAGTGCCAAGAACACCGAGACTGACGTGAATGCCCGCCCCCATGTCCATCAATGTTCGGTAGCCCATATGATGGTACATCACATCAAATCCAAAAAACGGCTCTACATTAATGCGCTCATCCTCATTTTTCTGCGATACGCGATTATAATATCGCTCCCAAAGTTCTTTATATTTCGACTTTTTCACTTGGGCAAAAAGATTGTGAATGGCCTGATCAATCTCGTAGACGCTTCCATCTAAAGGACGGTTTAATTCCAAAAGCTTTGGCTTCAACTGGTTCATCACCGCAATCTCCCTATGAATGCGGACAAACTGCCAAACAGCCATCACCAAAAACAAACTAAACTGAAAATAAAGAAACAAATCAGTAAAACCTTCATTTCCGATTTTGTTAATCAAGGAAAACAACGTCTCAAAAACGGTATACAACGTCCCTCACCCGCGCTTTCTATTGTGTAAAGTCATCTGTTGCTAAGAAAAATCCAATCCGTTCCATTCGTCCCCTTCGCTGTTCATCTGATTATTCACTGGAATGGCAAAAAGCGTTCTTCTCTCCGATTCTTACAAAATCATTTTACAGGCGTTACGACCTATCGGCAATATGTAACAAAATAACAATTATATAGATGACTTGGCCGTCCAAAAAAATCGCCATGCCCTCCCTCCTCCGGCACAGAAAACAAAACGAGCCAACAAACGGAGAAGGCGGCATGGCGGATGGTGACTGCTTATGCGGTTTTTGAGTAAGAAAATGGGGGATTCTCGGATGCATCAAAGAATTTCTCAAGTTGAACAGCGCCTTGATTCATCCTTTTTTCCTGTCAAACTCAGCAGCTTCATAGAGTGTCCATGTTTTCCATCTTCGGACGACTGACTCGGTACATTTGCAGCGCAACACCGTCGACCATAAACGTTTGCGCTTCCCCATGACGTAAAGCGTACTGCTCAAGCCCAACCATAAAGTTGACTCCTTCACGGTATTCCTCGTTGCCGATCACCTGAAGCGGCGGCGACATGAGTTGGCGCGAGAGGAAGAGGATCGCCTTTTTCCGCGCCCGCGTGAGCGACACGTTGAGGCGGTTCAAACTGTAGATGAACTCCCCTTCCATCACAGCCAGTTCCGGATCGGCGACGCCGTAGCTGATGATCGCCGTATCCGCTTCTTGTCCTTGCATTTTATCAACCGTATCGACGAAAAACGGCGGACGCAGTCCTTGGTGTTCAAGGGCACGGCGAATGGCGCGGATTTGCGCCCGATGCGGCGAGATGATAAACAGCCCGCGGCGCCAAAACGCTTGGTCGCCTTCTGATGAGTCATCGTACCGTTTTTCCTCGCTGTCGAGAAGCCGTTCCCGCAACACCTTCGCGATGCTCGCCACCCAGCGCGCTTCCGCCTCGTTTTCTTGGGCACCGTACACGCCGTCATACGTGCAGACGACAAGCGGATAGTCAGGGTCGATCGCTGCTTCCACCCATTCATCGGCAGTTGGGGCATCGGCGAGCGCCAACGTTTGTTCGGCAATCTGGCGGGTGAACGCGGTATACTGGGAGCTGTAAATCCGCTCGGCCGGGTAGCGGCAAAGCGCCTCGTTCATGCGGAAATTGTCCGTCAGTTGGCGGGTATACCGCTTCTCCACATCCGCGTCAAACAGCAGGCGGAAAATCGAGTCGAACAGGTGCGGTTCCCCTTCCGCGGCCGCATACGTCCCTTGAATGATTGGCGGCAACTGGAAATGGTCGCCGACGATAAGCAGCCTGCCTGCTTTTTTGACATGGCGCAGCGCCAACAGTGAATCGGCCACGCGGATTTGCGACGCCTCATCCAGAATGACGACGTCAAACTCTTCTAGACAGCCTTTTTCATACGCTCTTTGAATGCCGTACAGCGTGGCGCCAAGCACCCGATGCCCGCCGTTGCCCAGCCATCGGGGAAGGTCACGGTCCGCCACCTCGGCGATTCCTTTGGCGTTTTCCGTCTGAATCTCACCAAGTTTCGCGATATGGACGCTGCGCCACGGCGCAAGCTCCTGAATTTTGCGCAGAACGTTTTCGATCGCCGCATGGGTGAAACCCGAAACAAGAATGGCAAGCCTGCGCCCCTGCTTTTCGTAAATCGGCATAAGCAGCCGAAGAGCGACGGCAATAAAATGCGTTTTCCCGGTGCCAGGCGGCCCCCAGACGAGCGTCAACCTATGACGGAGAAAGTGGAGAAACGCCTGACGCTGGCTTTTCGTCAGCCTGCTTTGGCGGAGAAGCGCCTTGACTTCCTCTGCATCCCAGTTGGGACGAAACGTTTTCCGATAGCGAATCGGATCGCGAATCAAGTCCAAGATGCGATGATTGTCCTTATCCAACTGTTGCAACGCCTGCAAGACGCGCGGGGTGGTAAAATCCGCATGCCGAAGCGACAGCCAATACTCCCCTCCTTCCACAAGCGGGAACCGGTCGAGCCATTTGGGCAACTTGAGCTCGAGTTCAGCTGTCTTGCCATTATCTTCGATGGCGCGAATGCGGGTAAAGTACAAATTGACCCGTTGAGGCGTCTTCCATTCACTGGCGTACTTATGATCAGGAAACGTCTGTTGCGCCTTTTCCCCTTCCTCATTGCACTCCGTCAAAAGCCAGCTCGCCTTCTGGTCGATCGCTTCAAGCGCCTGGCGGTTGTTCAATCGGAACCGATCGCCGCCAAGGTACGTGACATGAAGCGTCACTCCGTTCTCAAGCCGCTCCGAAAGCGGAAGCAGGCGCTTTTGGCGAATATCCAAGTAGTTTAATAGCGCCTCATAGCGCGCCATAAACGCCAGCTTGGACACAAGCGGATCACGGTAATCAGCCGAATGAGGAAACGCAAATTTTTCCGGCCAGACCATAAGCGGCGAAGGATGGACGCTCTCGGCCCACGCACGGATTCCTTGAATGATGCTGTGAGCGGCCCAAAGGCGGCGGCTCAGCTCCTTCTCGACCGCTTTTCGTTTTTCCTCGTCCCCCGTTTGCCAGGCGTCGTGCAGCACATCCAGTTTCATGGCGTTTGTCAAACGAAATGAAAAACGCTCACTCGCCGAGTACAGAAACGGCGAATCATGGTAGGTCGCAATATATCGCGACAAGTCTTCAAGACGGTACGCGACATGCGCCGGCAAGGCGAACAGCTGGCTCACAGCCGTTGTCAGCACAACGACAGGAAGCGGAACCATTTCGCTTGGGTGGTCGCTGGCACTTGCTAGTGAGCTGCTATGAAAATACGACAGCAGCCGAACAGCTTTTTCGTTATAGTCTGGATCGAACAAAAGCGCTTGAAGTAGCTGCTGCACATTGTCCCATTCATAGTTGTCGATGACATACACCTGCACCGATTTTTGCGACCGCCACTCTCGCTCCCGGTTGTAATCGTGCACCGTCTGAAGCAGGCGGTCCAGCGCATCGGCCAGCTTTCGGCCAACCTCGTCGCATTCCTCAAACGAACCGGCGATAACATGATGCATTTCCGATCCCGTTCCAAACACGTCTGTTCCACCAACACGGTACAACGATGCCGCCGCAATCTTCCCCGTCAACGGATCGCGTTGCGCGGTGAGAATCAGACGGATGTCTTCCCATATCGGCATATGCGTCACCGCCTGGTCATACGGAACGACCTTTTCCTCCGCAATCGCCTCAAGCTGCGCTTCAAGCCGCCGAAGTTGACGCGCCAATCCAGCGTTTTGTTTTAGGACGTGTCTCGTTTCTTGACGCTCAAGAAGTTGGCGAAACTCATCGATCGTCTCCGGAAGCTGCCGCATGCGGATAAAGCGGGACGCATGACTCGATAAGTACGGAACGAGGGAAATATGCGACTGTTTCCGCGCTTTGTCGAAACAGTAATCATAGAACAGGCACCATTCACAGCGATAATCCAAATGCCAAAACAGCTCATCAAGTTGCTTCCCAGCCAGCGCCGTCAATTCGCTAGCCAAAAACTGCTCAAGAAACGGAAGCAGCTGTCCGATATCTGTCAGCTGCGGCTGCTCGGTTTTGTACGTCCATATCCCGGCTTCGCGCAAATCGACGCTGCCCTTAACACCGTGCTCCTCTAACACCGAGGACAACATCAACGCGTACAGCGCCGTTTGCACGCGGTGGGAAATCTTTAACACATCTGATGATTTGATGTCGATGATGCGGAACACAAAGCCGTTTTGCCCCGGAATACACTCAATCAAATCCGGGCGACACGCCGCAAACCGGATCATCGTTGTGTCCAGTCCGTACCGCTCGTAAAAGCGCGGCGGCGCGATCAATGTCGGCTGGTATAAATAGCGCTTGCTCGGCCGCTTCAGCTCGCGGATCGTCTCCTCTCCATCCAAATAGCAGTGGGAAATCGGTGCGCCAGGCTCTCGCTTCCCCATCTGCACTTGGCCGGCCAAATAGGTCGTAATCACTTCCTCTTCCCACTCAACCCCTCGGCGCAGCACGCTCTCATGAACCGCGGGCCGCTCAAACAGCTCTTCCGGCACATCGAGCTCGCTTCGCCGTTCTTTCGCCAACGACTGAAAATAAAAATTCCGCTCGCACTCGTGATAAAAATAGCTTGCGATTTTGGCAGGAGAAACGTAAAGCATACATCGATCCCTTTCTAAAAACATACTAGCCGACATCCGCACTGGGGCTTGTCAGTTTGTTTATTCATTGTATCATATGTTTGTACGCTTTCCTATATACACCATTCGTGCTTGTCCGACAAGAACATATGTGCTATAATGAAAGAAATTAGAATGAAAGAGGGGCCAACCATGAGCGAAGAGATCCTCTTGCAGTTGTTCAACCGCCTTGGTCATATCGAGAACACGCTGCACCTCCTCGTCGAAAGCCACAAACGGCTGGAAGCAGAACAACAAGAAATGCGAAAAGAACAGCAGGAGATCCGTAGAGAACAACAAGAAATACGGAAAGAGCAACAGGAAATCCGAAGAGAACAACAGGAAATGCGGAAAGAACAGCAGGAGATCCGTAGAGAACAACAAGAAATGCGAAAAGAACAGCAGGAGATCCGAAGAGAACAACAGGAAATGCGGAAAGAACAGCAGGAGATCCGTAGAGAACAGCAGGAAATGCGGAAAGAACAACAGGAGATCCGTAGAGAACAGCAGGAAATGCGGAAAGAACAAGAAGAATTCCGGCGGATCCAGCAAGCTCTCCTTGAAGGCCAAAAGCGGTTAGAAGAAGAACAAGCCCATATCAAAGCCGGCCAAAAAGAGCTGTATGACTTGATGTCTGCCCTGCTTCACCGCCAGGATGAAACCGACGCCGCACTCGACGCCCTCGCGATGGACGTGCACAAACTTCACGGTGAAGTTTCTTCCATCCACCAAAGACTCGACTCCTTAGAGAAAAAAGTCGATTCCCATGCCCAATCATTCAATGAACAGCTGAACAACATCAAACTTGACATCACCTTCCTCTCGAACAAAGTCATCGAACACGAACGGGAAATCTACAAAATTAAGAATGTCATTTTATGACGATAAAGCAGGCGGGCCGCCTAAGCCCGCCTGTCCTTTTATTTCAATCCTTCTTCCACCTGTTTGATCATTTCCGACACCGACGTCAATCCGCCGCCTGAGAGATACCAATAATTTGGATCCAAGTAGACAATGTGGCCGTTTTGATATGCTTTCGTCTTTTTCACAAGTGCATTTTCAATCGTTTGCTTCGCTGTCGGCTTTCCTTCTACAACGGCGTCGCGGTCAATGACAAACAAGTAATCCGGGTTTTTCTCGGCAATGTACTCAAATGATACGCTTTGTCCATGAGGATTCGTCACTTTCAAATTCGGGTCTGCGGCTGGCACGCCGAGCACATCATGGATGAGCCCAAAGCGCGAACCTTTGCTGTACGCACTCACTTTCCCACCGGTCGTCAAAATGATCAGCGCTTTTTTGTCTGCAGCCTTTGTCTTCACTTCTTCGATTTGTTTTTCAATATTGGCCAGTTCCTCATCTACTTCTTTTTCTTTGCCAAACATTTGCCCGATCAGCTTCATATTGTTTGTAAATGAATCCCAATAATGTTGAGTGTCAATCCCTATATACACGGTTGGGCCAATCTCTTTCAACTTGTCATACAAATGTGCTTGACGACCGGAAATAAAAATGACATCCGGCTTGATTTCGCTCAATTTTTCAAAATCCGGCTCCTTCAAGCTGCCGACGTTTTGGTAGTCGCTGCTTTTATATTTCTCCAAGTATTTCGGCACGTTCATCTGCGGCAAAGCTGTCACCTTCACCCCTAGTTTATCAAGGGTGTCCAGCACTCCAAAATCAAAGACAACCACTTTCTCTGGATTTTTCTTGACTTTCGCCTCTCCAAGCTGGTGCTTGATCGTCATTTCCTCGGCCTGTTCCGTTTTCTTCTCGTCATTCTTCCCACTCGCTCCGTTGCTTGCAGTCTCCTTATTGCCGCAAGCAGCCAGTACGACAAGAAGCAAAGCAACCACTACCATCAGCCAACGCTGTTTCATTGGCTATACCCCCCTTTGGAAATTCAAATTATATGTTGACGGCTTTCGTATTCACTCAACAAGGGGCGCCCTTTCTTGCCGATGTCAACATGAAAGCCGGCTCAACCATTTTTTACTTAATTGGAACATTGTCAATATTTTTCATCGTTTTTTTGTAAGCAAACCGTTTGCTCGCCGACAATCACCTTCACCAATGGCTTGACGCTAAAAAAAGCGCCCTGCCTAAACAGCAGCGCACTTTCATGATCTGAAAAATACAAGTTCATAACACTACTATAATATAGTTGAAATATTTCGTGAATTATATAAGTTGCAATTTTTTACATAGCATTGTTCGCTCTTTTTGTCACCGTTCCAGCTTTTCAAGTGATAAAGATAGGACATGGAGATCGGAAATCCTTTATTACAACCTCATATTGATTGAATGCGGCTACAATGAACAAAACACCAAAGCCATTGCATGAAAGCAACAAAAAACCAACCTCCCCTAAACAAGGAGAGGCTGGTTTCCATTTCACCCTGACCACTTTAATCATGGAAATTCGTCCCATCCGTCACTTCTTTGACGATGCCGGCGCGGATGACGAAGTCGCCGAAATGTTCACCGTCGAGCCGCTCTTTCGCATAGCGGGATAGGAGAACGCGCAGTTCGCGCAAAATTTCTTCTTCGCCGATGTTTTCGCGGTACAGTTTGCCAAGGCGCGTGCCGTTGAACGCAGCGCCGAGGTACATGTTGTATTTTCCGACCGCTTTGCCGACGAAGGCGATTTCTGCGAGCACGTGGCGGGCGCAGCCGTTCGGACAGCCCGTCATGCGGATCGTGATTTCTTCATCGCGCAAACCGTTTTCGGCGATAATTTCCTCGATTTTATCAAGCAGCTTCGGCAAGTAGCGCTCCGCTTCCGCCATCGCCAAGCCGCATGTCGGCAGCGCGACACAGGCGAGCGCGTTGCGGCGCAAGGCGGTGTACCGGCGGCCGTCGGTCAAGCCGTATTCGGCGATGAGTGCCTCGATTTCCGGCTTTTTCTCGCTCGTGACATTGGCGATGATCAAGTTTTGGTTTGGCGTCAGCCGGAAATCGCCCGTATGGACTTTCGCGATTTCGCGCAGGCCGGTCATCAGCTTGTAATCGTCGTAGTCTTTGACGCGTCCGCCTTCGACAAAGAGTGTGAAGTGCCATGTCCCATTGACGCCTTCGACCCAGCCATAGCGGTCGCCGCTATGCTCGAAATGGTACGGGCGCGCTTCGCCGAGCTTCCAGCCAAGGCGGCGCTCAATTTCTTCTTTCACCGTTTCAAGGCCAAGGCGGGCGATCGTGTATTTAAAGCGGGCGTGTTTGCGCGATGAGCGGTTGCCGTAGTCGCGCTGAACGGTCATAATTTTCTCCGCCACCTCGACCACTTGATCCGGCCGGCAGAAGCCGATCACCTTGGCAAGCTGCGGATACGTCGTTTTGTCCCCATGGGTCATCCCCATGCCGCCACCGATGGCGACATTAAACCCGGCGAGCTTGCCGTCTTCGACAATGGCGATGAACCCGATGTCTTGCGAGAACACATCGACGTCGTTCGACGGCGGAACGGCGATGCCGATTTTAAACTTCCGCGGCAAATACGTCGGTCCGTAAATCGGCTCTTCTTCGCCGTCAACCGCCGGCGTCCCCGCCACTTTCTCGTCGTCCAGCCAAATTTCGTAGTACGCCCGCGTCCGCGGCAACAAATGGTCGCTGATCAGCTTTGCCCACTCATATACTTCTGCATGCACTTCCGACTGGTACGGATTCGGGTTGCACATGACGTTTCGGTTGACGTCGCCACACGCCGCAAGCGTCGTCATCAGCGCATTGTGAATGGCTTGCATCGTTTTTTTCATGTTCCATTTTAAGACGCCGTGCAATTGGAACGCTTGGCGCGTCGTCAGCTTCAACGTGCCGTTCGCATACTTGCGGGCGAGCTCATCCATGACAAGCCACTGTTCCGGCGTCGCCACCCCGCCCGGCGTGCGGACGCGAACCATGAACTGGTATGCAGGCTCCAGTTTTTGTTTTTGCCGCTCGGTGCGCACGTCGCGGTCGTCTTGCAAGTAGCTGCCGTGGAATTTCATCAACCGGTTGTCATCCTCTGGAATTCCTGCGCTGAGCGGGTCTTCCATCGTTTCCGCGAGCGTGCCGCGCAAGTAACGGCTTTCCTGCTTGATGCGCTCCACATCGCTTAGCGGTCCGTCCGGCGCTTTTAACACGACTTTCGCCATTTTCGATCCCACTCCTTCTTTTGAGATTAATAGACGTCGCGTTGGTATCGTTTTTGCTTTTGCATCTCGGTGACATACGCTTCCGCCTGTTCGCGGCTCATTCCGCCTTCTTTTTCGATAATCTCGATCAACGTCTGATGGACGTCGCGCGCCATGTGTTGTTTGTCGCCGCATACGTAGACAACAGCGCCATCCTCGAGCCAGCCGAACAGTTCTTTGCTTCGCTCGAGCATCCGGTGTTGAACGTATATTTTTCGCTCCGTATCGCGCGAGAAGGCGACATCCATTTTGGTCAGCACACCGCTTTTCAACCATGCGAGCCATTCGGTTTGATACAGGAAGTCGGTCATAAAGTGTTGGTCGCCGAAAAAGAGCCACGATTTTCCTTTCGCCCCGATGGCCTCGCGCTCTTGCATAAAGGCGCGGAACGGCGCCACTCCGGTGCCTGGACCGATCATAATGATCGGCGTGTCGGGATCCTTCGGCAACTTAAAGTTCGGGTTCGGCTGCACAAAGACCGGCAACGTATCGCCGATTTGGACGCGTTCGGCGCAGAACGTCGAGCACACCCCTTTGCGCAGGCGGCCGTGCGACTCATAACGGACCGCGCCGATCGTCAAGTGCACTTCATCTGGATAGGCCGCTAAGCTGCTCGCGATCGAGTACAGGCGCGGCGGCATTTTGCGCAAAATCGAGATGACTTGTTGCGGCGCCGCATCCCATGGGCCGAAGTCGCGGAACGCATCCAATAAGTCGCGGCCTTTGGCGTATTCTTTCAGCTTCACCTCATTGCCTGGGGCGACGAGCGCTTGAAGCTCGCTGTTTTTCGACAGCGGCGCAAGCTTTTGCAACAGCGCTTTGGTCAACACAGTGATTTCAAAATGGGACGTGAGCGCTTCTTTGAGCGACCGCACTTCCCCGTTTTTGTCGATCGTCACCGTTTCTTCCGGGTTCCATTTCATTTCTTGAATGATGAGATCGACAAGCTCCGGATCGTTTTTCGGGAAGATGCCAAGCGCATCGCCCGGCTCATACTTCAACCCCGATCCTTCAAGAGACAATTCGAGATGGCGCGTTTCTTTGTTCGATCCGCGGCCGTTTAAGTTGATGTTTTCCAGCACCTCAGCCGGGAACGGATTTTTCCGCGAATAGACGACCGCCGGTTCGGCTTTCGGCACGGCCGCAGCGGCCGACAACACTGGTGCGGCCTCGGCATTGATCCCCTTGCTCAGCTCGGCAAGCACGCCGTCAAGCCATTTCGCTGCCGCTTCCTCGTAGTCGACGTCACAGTCGACGCGCGGATAAAACCGCTCTCCCCCGAGCTCCTCGAGCCGCTTGTCAAAATCTTTCCCCGTCTGGCAAAAATGTTCATACGACGTATCGCCAAGCGCCAAGACGGAAAAGCGTAAATGATTCAGCTTCGGCGCCCGTTTGCTGTGGAGAAACTCGTAAAACGCCACCGCGTTGTCTGGCGGATCGCCTTCCCCATGCGTGCTCACGACGATGAGCAGCGTCTCGACTTTCTTCAATTCATTCGGCTTAAAGTCAAGCATGGACGACACTTTCGCCTCGAATCCGCGCTCCTTAAGCGCCTTGCCTGCTTTTTCGGCCAGTTTTTGCGCATTGCCGGTCTGCGAACCGTACAGAACGGTCACTTCTTTCGAAACCGGTTTCCCACCCCCGACAAGCAGTGCGGGCGCTTCGGCGTCAAGCACAGCAGCGGCCGACTCGGCGGCGGCCAAATACCCGCTCAGCCAAAATTTTTGCGCTGGCGTCAACGTCGGCAACAAACGGTTCAAGAGCTCAATCTGCTCCTGGCTAAACGGACTGTTGGTTACTTGCAGCTGCAACAGTGTCCACCTCACAATATAAAAATAAGATGGAATCGATTGGCGTTGCTTAACCCGCCATCATGGGCGGACGCCAAATTCCATTAATCCATATAAACAAAGTATACTTTATCCAAAATATCATATTTACACTTTACCGCAAAACAAAACATTAGTAAAATAAATATAAATTATCAAAACTATTAACATCACTAATAATGATCCGCAACAAAACAGTCAGGCTGCATGCGAGGGGTTGGCCAATGTATTACGACGAGTTGAAGACGTTCATTACGTTAGCAGAAGTGAAAAATTTCACAAAGACGGCGGAAATTCTCCATTTATCCCAGCCAAGTGTCAGCTTGCACATTAAAAATTTAGAGAAGGAGTTCCAGACGAAACTGTTCATCCGCTCCCCGAAGCGGCTGCGCATGACGCCGACAGGTGAACTTTTGTACGATCGCGCCAAACAAATGATGGCGCTCTATGAACAAACGAAGCAAGACATTTTGGAGCACCATCACTCAGTGAAAGGCAAATTGACCATCGGCGCCAGCTTTACGATTGGAGAGTATATTTTGCCCCCGCTTTTGCCCGATTTCCAAAAGCGCTATCCAGAATTGGAGCTTGAGGTGATGATCGGCAACACGAAAGAAATTGTCGAACTCGTCAAATCGTATCAAGTCGACATCGGCTTGATCGAAGGGCAAACGAACGAAAAAGAATTGTCCGTCCACCCGTTTATGCAAGACGAGCTCGTCATCGTCGCCTCCAAGCGGCACGAGCTAGCGCAAAAAGGCGAAGTCACGATCGGCGAGCTGCAAAACGAGGCGTGGGTGGCGCGCGAAGTCGGGTCGGGAACAAGGGAATATTTCAACCATTTCATCCGCTCGAACGGGCTGAAAATCCAATCGCTCATGATCATCAGCAGCAACCAAGGCATTAAAGAAACGCTGATCAACGGCAACGCCCTGTCCTTGCTGTCGCGCAGCGTCGTCGCCCGCGACATCGAGCACGGCCATCTGTCCATCGTTCACTTGAACCATCCACCGTTTTACCGAATGTTTTCCTATATTTGTGCACCGATTATGGAAAACAAGCAAAATGTACGTATCTTCCTTGAAACGTTGCAACACAATTGGAGATCCTAAAAAACACGGGGAGAAGCTTGGCAGCCCTCCCCTATACTTCCATCTCCCCATGGCGAATATGCGGCATTTCGATTTGAATCGTCGCATGGCGAATGTGAAAGCGCGTCTCGATCAAATCAATCGCCCGCTGCAAAACCGCCTGCCCATCGCATCCTTCCTCAATGAGCAAATGGCAGCTTAACGAATCAAGCCCCGAGGTGATCGTCCAAATATGCAAATCGTGGACATCGATCACCCCATCAATGCCCGAGAGCGCCGCCTTCACTTCCGCATGGTCAATCGCCGCCGGCGTTCCTTCCATTAAAATATGCACTGTCTGCTTGACTACGGCAAATGCTCCTTTTAGAATCAAAACCGCCACCGCGATGGAAATGAGCGGATCGGCCGCGTACCAATCGAACAGCCAGATGACAAGCCCTGCCGCCATCGCCCCGACCGAGCCTAACGCATCGCCAAGTACATGAAGATAGGCGCTGCGGACATTGACGTTCTCTTTGACATCCCCTTTGCGCATTAACACCCAAGCGCTTGCCAAATTAGCCAGCAACCCTATGACAGCAATGGCCATCATCGGCCCGCTCGCGACAGCAGGTGGATTCACAAACCTCGCGACCGCTTCCCAAATAATCCAAGCGGCAATCCCCACCAACGCAACCCCGTTTACGAGCGCCGCTAAAATCTCGAACCGGTAAAATCCATATGTCCTCTTCGGCGACGCAGGCCTCGCCGCCAGCCAAACCGCCGCCAGGCTTAATAGAAGTGAAATGGCATCACTCAGCATATGCCCCGAATCCGAAAGAAGAGCAAGGCTGTTCGTCACAAGCCCGCCGACAAACTCCAGAACCATAATCCCGACGGTAATGACAAGAGCGGCCGCCAGCCCTTTTTGGCTCCCCTCTCTGCCCAAGCCATGATGATGCCCGTGATGGTGGCCGCAATGGCCGTGTTCATGATGATGCATCGTTCTTCTCTCCCTTTTATGGATGTTGAGCGTGATCAATCGCCTGCCTCAGCAGCGAAATGACATGATCGTCATCGCACGAATACACCAGTGATTTCCCTTCACGGCGATATTTGACAAGCCGTAGCGCCCGAAGCAGCGCCAGTTGATGGGAAACGGCCGACTGCGACATGCCGAGCACTTCCGCAATATGGCCGACATGGCATTCTTCCTGCGACAACAAATACAACATCTTCATCCGCGTCGGATCCGCCAACGCTTTAAAGATTTTCGACACTTCCTCCACGACGCTTTCATCTAAAAACAAATGATCTTCTGCCTTCATCATTGTTCCCTCTCACTTTAACATATGAGCATTTGTTCATATATGTGAATCATAACCCTCTTTTTTTCCTCTGTCAATCCAATTTCAAGCCGCAAAACCCCATCAGCATCAACAGCCGATGCACTGACACCCCACAACGGCAGCCAGCAAAGCAAAAAAAGCAGGGGCCGATAGACCCTCTGCTTTTCCATTACGATCTCACCCGCACCGCCGTCCCTGTCGCAATGCACATCATCATGCCATCGCGCAGCGTTTCAAAATCAAGATCCACCCCGATGACGGCGTTAGCGCCAAGATGCTTCGCCTTATTGACCATCTCCTTGATCGCCATCTCCCGACCTTCGGCCAGCTTGCTTTCATACGTTCCACTCCGCCCGCCGATGATGTCGGTGATGCTGGCGAGAAAATCACGGACGACATTGGCGCCCAAAATGACCTCTCCCGCTACGATGCCCAAATACTCTTCAATTTCTTTTCCCTCAATGGTATTGGTGGTCGTGACAATCACAGCTATGTCCCCCCTCGTGGCTCATCATAATAGGTGAAGCACCCCATTCCATTATACTACATTGCCTCTATGACGTCGCCGGTCCACTTCCCCCTCTTAGCTAACGCTTGAAGGTTGCAACGCCATCGCACCTGGGGCACCTGGGAGTCAGTACGAACAAACATTCAGCGCCACGATTACGGCGTCAACTCCATTCGAAATAGCCATGGCAGACGCCGCCCTCAAACCTCGCGCAGGAGACCAGAGGAAATCGCCAACATCGCCCTGTTTTTAGCTTCCGATGACGCCAGTTTTCTAAACGGCGCTGTGATCGTCGCCGATGCCGGATGGACGGCGTATTGACGCGCCGCCCCCTTCCGCTTTTCCGGTTAGGGGAGAGAGGCACCTTTTGAAGACGAAATCGAAAAGAAAAAGCCGCCCCAACACGTTTCGTTCCCCGTGCGACTTGTACTGTCAAGAGAAAACGAAAGTCATCTTGCGCGAGGAAAACATCCCGGCGATCATCGCCTCCTTGCAACGCACGTTGACATACGATTTCGGCGACGTCTTCTGCGCCCATGCCGGCTATCTCCCAAACGGGCGCGAGGCCTTGCAGCGAAAACTCGATTACTTGCTTGAACTTCAAGGCAACATCATCGATTTATACGAAAAAGGCATGCCGCCGAAACAAATTCAAGAAACGCTTTTCCCGAAAAAATATCCGATCGTCTTTTTTTCGGCGAAGGAGTGGGACTCCCTTCACATTGTTCGGTCGGTCATTCAAGAATATCAAGCGAAACGGGCAAGCTGAAGCGGACGCTTCCCGGAAATGGCCATAGACCATTAGGGCAAGCCCATATTCCGTTTTCTTCCATTTCAAATGAAAAATTACTATCTTCGCCAGCAACGGGACAAATTAAGAAAAAACGAAAGGATGGGTCCCGTCGATGAACGAAACACCGCGCGTCAAGCTGCACGGGTTCAACAACTTGACGAAATCGCTCAGCTTCAATATGTACGATATTTGCTATACGAAAACGGCGAAGGAGAGAGAGGCGTATATCGAATACATTGACGACGTGTACAATGCCGAACGGCTGACGAATCTTTTAAAACGTGTCGCCGACATGATCGGCGCCCATGTGTTAAACATCGCCAAGCAAGATTACGTTCCGCAGGGCGCGAGCGTGACGATGCTCGTTTCCGAGGGGCCGGTTGTCGAGGTGCCCGAAGATGACGGCCCTTTGCCGGAGGCGGTGGTGCTTTCCCTTGACAAAAGCCATATCACCGTCCATACATACCCAGAATATCACCCGAATGACGGAATCAGCACGTTCCGCGCCGATATTGATGTCGTCACATGCGGGGCAATTTCGCCGCTCAAAGCGCTCGACTATTTGATTCATTCATTTGACGCCGACATTATGATCATCGACTACCGCGTGCGCGGATTTACGCGCGACATTCACGGATACAAGCTGTTTATCGACCATGACATTACGTCGATTCAAGATTATATCCCGGAGCACATTCGCGAAAAGTACGATATGATCGACGTAAACATTTACCAAGAGAATATTTTTCACACAAAATGCAAGTTGAAACAGTTTGACTTGGACAACTACTTGTTTGGCTA
The DNA here is from genome assembly GCF_017515625.1 of Geobacillus sp. NCBI lineage: Bacteria > Bacillati > Bacillota > Bacilli > Caryophanales > Anoxybacillaceae > Geobacillus > Geobacillus sp. Next base: position 3,797 of record NZ_JAFWFM010000083.1, on the reverse strand, counting down.
TGCAAAAGAGGATTTGAGCGAACAAGAAGCGAATGAAACAACCGCCAAGCTGAGAAGGGAAATGGATGAGATCTTTTACGGAAAAAATATGCCGAACACCGTTTGACGCGGGCGCCTTTTTGACGCCTGCCGGCTTTCGGGCCGGCCCACACCGGTTCCCGATTGGCGCCGTCTATGGTATACTAGTAGAAAAAAGGAAAAGGTGTTCATGAATGAAGTACATCATCGTTGGAGCCGGCATTTTAGGGGCCTCGACCGCTTACCATTTGGCCAAGGAAGGCGCAAACGTGATCATCATCGACCGCGGCGACAAAGGGCAGGCGACCGGTGCGGCGGCGGGGATTGTCTGCCCTTGGCTGTCGCAGCGCCGCAACCAAAAATGGTACCGATTGGCCAAAAACGGAGCGAAGTTTTACCCCTCCCTCATCGAAGAACTGCAAGCGCTCGGGGAAACGGACACCGGTTATGCGCGCGTCGGGGCGCTTTGCCTGCATACAGACGAACAGAAACTGGAACAAATGGAGGAGCGCGCTCGCAAACGGCGCGAAGACGCGCCGGAAATGGGAGAGATCGTGCGGCTTCATCCCCATGAGGTGAAGGAGCTGTTTCCGCCGCTTGGCGGTGAGCATCATACCCTATATGTGAGCGGCGCCGCCCGAGTGAACGGCCGAGCGGTGCGGGACGCCCTCACAAACGCGGCCCAAAAGCTTGGCGCCGCCTACATCCGTGGAAACGCCCAGATCCTGTTTGAAGGCTCCCGCGTCATCGGCGTGGAAGTCAATGGAGCGAAATACACGGCCGAAGCGGTCATCGTCACAGCCGGCGCATGGGCTGGCGAACTGCTTGAGCCGCTGGGCGTTCGGTTTGCCGTCACTCCGCAAAAAGGACAAATCGTTCATCTCGAATGGTTGGCAGGCGAGACCGACCGATGGCCGGTCGTCATGCCCCCGAACAATCAGTATATGCTCGCCTTCCCTAGAGGGCGAATCATCATCGGAACGACCCATGAAGATGAAGCGGGGATGGATGTCCGCTCCACCGCCGGCGGCATCCACGAAATACTGGACAAAGCACTCGCCGTCGCGCCAGGGCTGTCGGCGTGCACCTACGTGGAAACACGGGTCGGGTTTCGCCCGCGCACGCCTGGATTTCTCCCTGTCTTCGGGTCGCTTCCCGGTTTTACCGGCCTTTACGCAGCCAACGGCCTTGGCTCTTCCGGGCTCACCGTCGGGCCATATTTAGGCGCAGAACTTGCCAAGCTTGTACTCGGCCGCCCGACCGAACTTGATTCGTTCGACTACAACGTCGCCGAGGCCATCATCCCGCTTTCCTGACGCTGCCGCACGGTGCAACACTAGCACTCCCACCCGATGCCCAACTGCCGCGTTCAGCGGCCAGCGCCGGCTGCGGGCTTGCCCCATGCAGGCCCGCAGCCCGTTTAGCTGTTTTGTCCTTCGTATTTTTTCAACTGTTCCGTCAGCTGTTGAAACAACGCCATATCTTTTCGGTCAAGCGCCTGGTCAATTTGCATTTTCAACACCGATAGTTCATGACGTTTCAGCGCCTCATCCAACACTTGCTCGGCCGCCTTCGCCATTTTCTCATGCCGCTCGTGCCGTCTGACATTTTCAAACGCTTGGTGATCAATAAGCCGAAGGTACGAAAAATTCCTTGCCTTTCCTGGAAAATGGAGCGTCAAATAGAGCGGCTCGTTCGGATGCAGCGCCAAATCGCCCATAATCGAGGCAAGACTCGTGCTTTTTTGACCGCGCCGATAAAAGACGAGCCCTTCCTCTTCCGCCATCGCAGTCGAAATGATCAGCCACCGCGCCTGCTTTTGCTCGGTTTCCGTAAACTGGACGTTCTCAAGCAAATGGGGGTGCTGAAGCAAATACTTAAGCACAAATCGGGCATCCGGATGCTTTAAGCGATGATTGTGCAAAAACGTTGTTAAGAACTGCCGCTTTTCTGAATAGGACACCCATCTCGTCATAGCCTCACCCCCTTCAACTGCTTCTCCATGGAAGATAACAGCGGCCGCAGCGCAAGATCGTCTCAACAAGCCTTGATGATCCATTGCTATTCCATTCACGTCTTTGTTTTCCAGTATACTTGATTGCGCCCCACCGTGCATCTGAAAACCGCAGGGCAAGGCCCCTTTCATTCCGACATCAAGCGGCAAACGAAATAGAAAAACAGCCGCCCTTCATTTCCAGGCAGCTGCTCCTTCCAAGCAACGGGCTCTCGGCTTTCCTTTCCATTGCTCAAACCTATAAGCCTACGCCAACTGTATCGCAAAGTGGCCGTTCAACCCGAGCGCTTCCGCTGTAGACGCTTGCACTTGCCGCAACAGCGCTTCGTTTTTCATCAACGATTCACCGTAGGACGGAATCATTTCTTTCACTTTCGGTCGCCATTGTTTCATCTGCTCTGGGAAACATTTCTCGATGACTTCCAACATCACATGAACCGCCGTCGATGCCCCCGGCGAAGCGCCGAGCAACGCCGCGATCGAACCATCAGCCGCATGGACGACTTCCGTGCCGAATTGCAGCGTTCCTTTGCCGCCAGATTCCGTGTCTTTGATCACTTGCACGCGCTGACCCGCCACGACGATGTCCCACTCGTCGCTTTTCGCCGTCGGCACGAATTCACGCAGCTCTTGCATGCGCTGTTCTTTCGACAACAGCACTTGCTGGATCAAATAGTTGGTCAAGGCCATATTTTTCACGCCCGCCGCCAAGATCGTCAAGACGTTATGCGGCTTGATTGAAGTGAACAGGTCGAGCATCGATCCGTTTTTCAAAAATTTCGGCGAAAAACCCGCAAACGGCCCAAACAACAACATCTTTTGATTGTCGATGAACCGCGTGTCCAAATGCGGCACCGACATTGGCGGCGCGCCGACTTTCGCTTTGCCGTACACTTTCGCGTGGTGCTTTTCCACAACCTCCGGATTGTTGCACACTATAAACAACCCGCTCACCGGGAAGCCGCCAATCCCCTTTCCTTCGGGAATGCCGGATTTTTGCAACAAATGGAGGCTGCCTCCCCCGGCGCCGATGAAAACGAACTTGGCCGCATGGCGCTCCACCGCGCCCGTGTCCAAATTCCGCACCTTCAACTCCCATAAGCCATCGCTTGTCCGTTGGATATCCTCGACATGATGGCGGTAGTAAATGTTGACATTTTTCCGTTTCAAATGTTCAAACAGTTGACGCGTCAACGCCCCGAAGTTCACGTCCGTTCCCGATTCGATGCGGGTCGCCGCGATCGGCTCGTCCACCACCCGCCCTTCCATCATGAGCGGCACCCATTCGGCCAACTTTTTCGGATCATCGGAAAATTCCATCCCTTTAAACAGTGGATTGGCCGCCATCGTTTCGTGGCGCTTTTTCAAAAACGCCACATTGTCTTCCCCTTGCACAAAGCTCATATGCGGCAGCGGACGGACGAAATCTTTCGGGTCACGAAGAATACCGCTGTTGACTAAATAAGCCCAAAACTGCAAAGAGACGTAAAACTGCTCATTGATTTTAATTGCTTTGCCGATGTCAATCGACCCATCGGCCTTCTCAACCGTATAGTTCAACTCACACAGCGCCGCATGCCCCGTCCCGGCGTTGTTCCACTCGTTGGAGCTTTCCGCTCCCGCTTCCTCCAGCCGCTCAAACACGGCAATGTCCCACTCTGGCGCCAAGTCCTTCAAGAGCGCCCCCAACGTCGCGCTCATAATGCCAGCGCCGATTAAAATGACATCCGTTTTTCCTTGTTTGTTGCCCATGTTTACCATCCCT
>NZ_JAFWFM010000082.1:0-6956 GCF_017515625.1 Geobacillus sp. | reverse complement strand
GTTGGGGTTGTTGGTTTCGTCGGCGTTGTTGCGCCGCCATTCCCTTGGCCGTTGTCTTCGCCGCCATTGTCTTTGCCGCCATTGTCTTTGCCGCCGTTGTCCTCTTCGCCGCCATCATCGCGATCTTCGTTGCCATTGCCGTTGTTTCCGCTATTTCCGCCATTGTTGTTATTTTGATTGTTTCCATTGCCCCCATGATCATCGCTGTTATCCCCGTTCGTGCCGCCATTTCCGGCGCCACGGTTGTTGCCATCACCGTTCGCTCCATTGCCCGGCGCCGTCGGCTGCTCGCCGCCAGGGATGCGGATGCTCGTGATCGCCGGCTTGCTCATCCGCTCGCCTTCCTTGGCATAGACGGCGATCGTGTACGAAGCCCCTGGCGCCACGTTCGTAACTGTCACGCCTAAATCTTTGGTCGTGACCGTTTCCGTATGCCCTTGCTCGTCTTTGATGCGCACTTCAAACAGCGTGTCGTCGGTTTTCTCATCATACGACCAAGAGACGGAAATCATGTTGGCAGCTTGGTCGTACGAAGCGGCCAACCCTTTGACAGCCGGGAGCTCTTCCGGCTCATCTTTTGCGACTTTTGTCGGTTCGGTGCCGCGCACGAACAATTCATACGTAATGTCGCTTTCAGGCGTGTATTTGCCGGCAAGTTTCGGCGGATTCGTGCCTTTTTTGATCGGCAGTTTGACGACGCTGTCCGGCCGCTGAAATTCTCCGCTGCCATCGTCGAGATGGGACATCAGATCTTTCAGCAAGAGCTTCGGAATGCGCTGCTCCCGACTCCCTAATGTAGCTGTTTCGCTTTTTTTGCTGAAGCCGACCCAAATGGCCGCCGTGTAGTTTGGCGTATAGCCGATAATCCAGCTGTCCGGCACATCGTCCCGTTTGAGGCCAAACTTCGCGCCGTCTTTGCCGTAGTTTGTCGTTCCGGTCTTGCCGGCGAGCTCCAACCCTGGAACATAGGCGGACCGCCCAGTGCCAGAGCGGATGACCGATTTAAGCATGTCGGTAATCATGTATGCGGTGTAATCATGCATGACTCGCTTCGGTTTTGGCTTTAAGTCCATTTCCGTGCCGTCTGGGAAGACGATTTTCGTCACCGCATACGGCTTCGTGTAAACGCCGTTGTTGCCGAAGGCGGCGTAGGCGCCGGCCATCTGCAACGGCGATACGTAGCGCGATATGCCGCCGATTGCGTACGGCTCATATACTTCGTCAAAGCCCATGCCGAGCCGGTTGGCAAACTCTCTCGCCCGCTCTTTGCCGACCGCTTGGAACGTTTTTAACGCCGGGATGTTGCGCGACCATGTGAGGGCATTGCGCACCGTCACCGGTCCGGCGTAGCGTCCGCCGGCGTTGCGGATCGGGGTGCCGTCGGAGTACGTATACGGCTCGTCAACAAGAATGTGCGCGGTTGACCATTTTAAATATTCGATCGCCGGCCCGTAGTCCAAAATCGGCTTAATCGTTGAACCGGGCTGGCCGACAGGCTGAATTGCGTAGTTGAAACCGAACTCGATGTTGTCGCGGTGGCGTCCCCCGCCTAATGCGCGAATGGCGCCCGTTTTCGTGTCGACGAGGGCGATTCCCGACTGCAAATCTTTTTTGGCGGTAAAATGTTGATCGGAGTTTAATAGCTTTTCAACGTACGACTGCGCCTCTTGATCAAGCGTCGTGTAAATTTTCAGCCCGTCTTCAAAGACGTTGACATTGGCTTTGTCCGTCACTTCTTTGATCACTTCGTCAATGAAGGCGTCGTATGGCACGGAATTTTGCGGCTTTTTCCGCTCGGTGAGCATCGATTTGATCGGCACCTGCTTCGCTTTTTCCGCTTCTTCCGCACTGATAAAGCCATGTTTCACCATGAGCGACAAGACAGTGTCGCGCCGTTTTTTCGCCGCCTCCGGATGATCGTACGGGTTGTACCGGTTCGGGCTTTGCGGCATGCCGGCCAAGAGCGCTGCCTCAGGGAGCGTCAGCTCTTTTAAGTTCGTTTTGCCGAAGTAATATTCCGCCGCCCGGGCGACGCCATAAATGCCGTCTGAGTAATAAATTTTGTTCAAGTACATTTCCAAAATTTCGTGCTTCGAATACTTTTGCTCAAGCTGCAAGGCGAGCCACGCTTCTTGCGCTTTCCGCTCCAACGTTTTCTTTGATGAGAGGAACGTCATTTTCACGACTTGCTGGGTGATCGTGCTGCCGCCTTCCGCGCCGAACCCTTCGCGAATATTGGCGATGACCGCGCCGGCTAGACGGACGATGTCGATGCCGTGATGCTCGTAAAAGCGGGCGTCTTCGGTCGCCAATACCGCATTTTCCAGCACTTTCGGCACGTCCTTGTATGAGATGTACGTCCGTTTGTAACCGCCCAGCTCGGCGACTTTCTTTCCGCTCATATCGTACACGGTCGACGAGAGCGGATCTTTAATTTTCGCCTCATCGAGCGGAGGGGCGTCCTTGACAAAGTAGGCGAACGCAGCCACCCCCCCGATGGCGCCAAGGGCGATCATCAGCACTATCGCAATGGCGATCGCTTTCAACCAGGACCTCCCTCTTTTCTTTTTCGCCTTTTTTTGTTTCGTCTGTTTCGCTGCCTGCTTTCGTTCCACACGAGAACGATATTCACCAGACATAAGCAAATCCTGCCTTTCTTACAAGTTTTCACCTTAAGCGGTGAAGTACACGTTTTCTATTACACTAATATAATCAATTCTCGGCTGGTAGCCAAGCGGGATATAATGCCCGTATTGTTCGATCTCCCGTTTTGGGATCGACTTTCTTCCCCCGGCTTCTTGCTCATTCCAGCGGGCAATTAAGTGGGAGGCGTCAAGCAAATACGTTTCATTGAGCAGGGAAAAACGCCAAATCGCAAAGCAAATGCCGCCGTGGGCCATGACTTGCGCCATATGGCGGATTTGGTGAGCATGGAAATTTTTCAGCGGAAACGACGTTTTGTTTCTCGTCTCCTTTGCCTCAAAGTCGATGTATTTGCCGCGATAGATGCCGTTGTAGTCGGTCGTCGACGCCTGCCGGAAATAGGCCTCTTTGATGACGGCGGCGCTCCGTTTCGGATAATCGACGCGGACGATTTGCACCGGAGTCGGCTTTTTATGGATGACAGCGATGCCGTGCTCCCGATAATATTCATTCGTCGCGTTTAAGTCGTCTTCGAGCGTCATGCCGCGGTTGGCATAGCCGGCTGCCGCCGGCGGTCGCACCGCGCTCGGTCCGTTTCCGCGGTATTCTTTTCCTCCTGGATATTTGAGTGCCATCGCGTTCATCTCCTTTGAATGGTTTTTATTATACCATACGCTCGGAAAAGATGCGCCTTTTTTTCTTCCCCACGGCTGCGCCTGCTCTTGTTGTCGAATGGCGGCCGCATCCCGCTTTCTTTGCCGAATCTGTTCTACTTTTGTCGCTGCAGCAGGGAGTGATCCCCTTGGACGCGAATGGAATATCATCACGCCAGAAATGGGGGAGAGGAAATGGAAAAACGGTTAGTGAAAAAAGAAGAGATTGAAAAGCAGCTTCAGGAAATTGTCGCGCTCATCGAGCAGGTGGACGCGAAAATGGAAAAGGTGATCGCGGATGTCATTGAGGAGCGGTACGCCCAAAACAAAGAGCACCTCGCGCATCTTGAAGGGCGGATCGCCGGCGTCGAACGGCGGCTTGATGGGAAAAAAGCGAACGCGGAGCGACCGTTGCCGTCAAAACTGTATTTTGTGTAAACAGCCGGCGGCAGAAACGCTGTCCCCTCGGCTGCGGGGACAGCGTTTTCCTTTTACGTATCTTTTCCTGTTGTGATCGAGACAGGGCCGCCTTCAGCCGTCGCGACTGTGTTGATTTCATATTCGACCCGCTCGGTATGCTTCGGCGGCGCCGGCTCGCCATGTTTCGGTTTTTCGTGGTCATGTCCTTTCAATTTATGGTTGAAATGGACGCCTCGGCCCATTGCCCAACACCCCCCTTGCTTATTACGATGGGGATTTCAGGCCGAAAGTATGCAAAAAAAAGAAGGGAAAAACTCCCTCGAGACCTAAAGTCCAGCGTATTCTTCCGTTTCGTCCGGCTGACAGGCGCCGGCTTGTTCCAGCTCGCGCACTAAGTCGCGATATTGGGCAAGCGAAATTTCCCCGCGCAAATAAAGGCGACGGGCGAAATCGAGCAGTTCGTTCGCCTCAGCCGGCTCGCAATGTTTGACCGCCATGAACTTATGTTTCAATTCCGTGATGCTCATTGATGCTTTTCCCCCTTCCCCCTTTTTTACATCGTACCATGAAAATAGGAGGAAAGGGCGATTTCCGAAAATTAAAACTTCCGACAAGAGGTTACATGTCCGCGCGCACGCGGCCCAGTATACACACATATATTAGTGGCAGCTGATCCCCTGTTTTCGCTGGGGGAATCGATGATCAAAGATGGGGAGGATACACATGCACCGTTATCCACGACAAATTTCGCCGCCGCCCGCCCACGGACCATACAGCTTCGGCGGCCATTGGCCCTACTCATACGGCTGGCCCTTCCACCTTCCGTCGGCGCCCATTCATTGGCCATATGCTTCGCCATTCCACGCTGCCGCGCCTTCGCACCCGATGCCATACCCGAAACCAGGGTCGCTGCTGCCGCCGCCGCGCCCGTCTTTTCTCGCCCAGTTAAAAAACAGTGACGGGACGTATGATATTAACAAAATGATGAACACGATGGGGCAGATGATCAATGTCGTCAATCAAGTTAACGACATGTTAAAAGGGCTGCTCAGCACGTTTAAAGAGTAACGAAGCCGCTCCCCCAGCGGAGCGGCTTTGCCCTGTCAAATGAGCAGCTCGTACACTTCATTCAGCTGGTAGACGCGCTCATAATCGCGCTCATCCATCGCGTAGCGGATTTCATGGGGCAAAATGCGATCCAAAAAGGCGCTCTCTTCTTGCGTCAAGTCGCGGACAAACTCGCCCTCGCCCCGGTACGGTTTGCTGATCAGCTTTTTGTAAATACGCTTTGGCGTCTCATCATGGCAGTCCAAATAATTGGACAAAATTTCCCGCAAATAGGCGAGCGTTTGTTCCATCACGATCCGCCCCCTTCAAAAAACGAGACAAACGTTCGACTGACGTTTGGTTTGCCTTCCGCATACGGGTTTTCTTCTGTGACGCGGTCTGGATCGAGATTCGTTTTGATGACAAGCCGCGGCTCAGCGGACGGCTCATTGATCAGCCGGTCGTTCAACTGTTTGAAATCGGGCAGTTTGGCCATTCGTTTTGCACCTCCTAACAGTAGCGTAGCTTAGCAGTGTCGAAAGTATGTATGGCGCGGTTATGTTCCGAAAAAAACGCGCAACCTAATCGCAGACGGCAAGGAGGTGACAGACAGTGACCAACCGCAACGACAACCGGGAACGGAAAAATAAGTATCCACACAATCGTGAAGAAATCGCCAAGGAATGGGACATCCAAAAAGATCCGACGCCGGAACACAACAACCGGTATGGAAGCCCTTCGCATAAACAATAGAAGCCCGATGGGAAAAAAGCCGCTCCCGACATGGGGAACGGCCTTTTTAATGGCTTGGGTGGACGGAAGGCGCTTCTTTGGATTTTAATCGATACCGATGTATTTCCGTTTTTGCGGCAGGCGAATGACGAGTGTACCGTTTTGGAATGAAGCTTTCACTTCATGTTCGGCCACCGGATACGGAAACGGAATCATCCTCGCCACGCGCCGCCGCTGCTGGCGCCGTTCGTATACATGGCCGCTGTCGTCGGACGATTCGATCGTTTCATGGTGATCGATGACAAGTTGCAGCCCGTCTTCATGCCACTGCAGGCTAATTTGATCCCGCTTGATGTCCGGCAGACGGACGATGATTTGATAGTCGCGCTTCGTTTCTTTCACCTCGATCGGGATGTACGCCGCGGCAAATGTTTGGGCGAAGTAATCGTCAAGCGTTTCAAACAGTTTTTGCAATGGTCGTTCATCGAACCATTGGTTCACGAGTTTCCGCAAATGATGGAACGGGTGATTGCCGTCTCCGTTTGCAGGCGGTTGAAACGGTCCGTTCATTGCACTCCCTCTCTTTCCATTCCGAAAAGTGGCAAGGTTCCTCCGCCCGCCGTTTCCGCCGCTTGGACGGCCGGCAGCCATAGAGGAGATCCTCTTTATTGTCAATGTATGTACGGACGGGAAAAAAAGTCACTTTCCGCTTTTTTTAGCGATTTCTCATGCGGTTTTAACCCGTTTGGAATATAATGACACCACCATCTATGGTCATGCACACAAATACCGCTGCCGCCCACCGGCAGCGCGAGGAAGGATGGCGTGATGCATTGGATTCATTGGCTGGTGATGTTGTTTTTTTCTGGAACGGCTGTATCGCTTCTTTCGTACCAAGCGTTTGAAATTGTTCAGGCGATTGTCCACTCGTTTGTGAACCGCCACTCGTGAGCGGCTGCCTTTGGATGTGCGGGAAGCTTGCGGGGCGGCGTCCGCTTTCGCTTGGCTGCTGATCGCCCCGTTGGCGATTGGCTTTTTCTTTGTCTGTAGTAAAATGAAAGTGTGGAAGCGGCGCAAGGCGGGTCCTTGCTCCGGGATGGAGGACAAGAACTAGAAGCAAGAAAGGGGACGGAGACCGTGAACGGACGGATTTTATTAATTGAAGATGAAGCCGGCTTGGCCCGGTTTTTGGAGCTGGATTTAACGCATGAAGGCTTTGATGTGCACGTGTGCGGCGACGGGCGTGAAGGGCTTGAACTCGCCTTGTCGGAATCATGGGATTTGATTTTGCTCGATGTCATGCTGCCTCGCTTAAACGGCATGGAAGTATGCCGCCGCATTCGGGCGGCGAAATCGACGCCGATCATGATGATCACGGCGTGCGACAGCGTGTTTGACCGCGTCATGGGGCTCGATAACGGGGCCGATGACTATATTGTCAAGCCGTTTGCCATTGAGGAG
>NZ_JAFWFM010000081.1:0-6286 GCF_017515625.1 Geobacillus sp. | reverse complement strand
ATGCTGGGAAACCCAATCGTGTCGAGACTTCGACTCCATTTCGAATGTTCACCTATTAGGTGAAGAACCCCGAGTGCAATATTTTGCTGATTGATCCAGTTTTCTTGGCAGCTTTGAACGCGTCTTTATCACGGATTCAGGACTTATTTTCCCGAATCGCTTCCTCTTTTCGTCGGGATATGTATAATAATGTTTAGTTTCCACTAGGGCGTCGATTGCGACTTTCGTCATGCAACAAACGTCTTGCATCGACGCGGCATGTCTTAACCAACATTTCAAACAATTGATGGTGAAGGAAATGGTTCTGTTGCAAATTGAAGAAAAACGACAACAAATGATTGAATTGGCGCTCACGTATGGGTTCACGGCCAAAGAGACGATCGAATGCAGCCAAGAGCTTGACCAATTGATCAACCAATATTTGCAGCACACGAGAATGTTGGAATCGCCTTCCCCGTCCGTTCAGTAAGCGGGGGTTTTTATTGCCCCGGCCGGCGGCGAAACGGCGGCCGCGTTCCGTATGTCCCCCACCTCCACATCCACTCAACCGGACCATAATGAAAACGCGCAAACCAAAAGCGGCTTATCCACACTTGAGTCGCATACAAAGCAAACGCAATCAACATCTCCTGCCATGCGCTTGTGCGTCCGTACCACCCAAGCCCATAACCATAAAACAGCGACGTGCAAACGAGCGATTGCGCGAGATAATGAGTGAGCGACATTTTGCCAACGTCTTGCCACCACCGCCAAGCGCGCTGCCAACTTCGTTTCCCGCAGACGAACACGGCGGCCGCCGCGTAGAACACCGCCAATGCTGCGCCTCCAAAGCTGTCTTGGATGTACATGGTCAAGTTGTTGACCCCAGCCCAATACGGAATGGTTTTCAGTGCTAAACCAAAACATAGCGCCCACCTCATCAGGCGGCGCAGCTTCGCAGGCGAGTGACGATCGGCTTCAAGCGAACGTTGGTCGGCGGCATAGCCGCCAAGCAAACAAAACGGCAGCACGGTCAACACCGTAAGCAAAAGCCCTCCATCGTCGTTGATATACATCCAGTCGTTCCACCGTTGCCAAAACACGTCACGAAACGTTCCGTTTCGATAATGGCGAACCGCCGCGGCCGCCGCGGTCTCGTGGCCGCCGGCTGTCTCCATTTCTCCGGTCAATACATTGAGCGTTAACAACAGCGCCATGATGCCGTGAAAAAGAAAAAAGACGGCAACAGCCGCCGTCCGCCACCAACGAGGCGGGGCGGCGAAAAAGAAAAGCATGATGAACCCGACGAGGGCGTAGGGGATTAAAATATCGCCAAACCAAAGGCCAAACGCATGAGCAATGCCGATCCCAAGCAAAAGAAAGAAGCGGCGCAACAGAATCGGAATCGGCCGCTTTCCGCGGCTGCTGATCCGGCGAAACATGGTCATCGCCCCGAACCCGAATAAAAACGCAAACAACGGATAGGCGCTCGCTTCAAACAATACGTCGACGACCGCGTCCAAAACTCGGTCAAAAGCACCGCCCTTGACGCTTTCGTTGTATAACGCTGGCGAGGAAACATAACGCATGTTGACAAGCAAAATGCCAAGCAAGGCGAATCCACGCAACACATCCGCCGCGGCGATTCGCTCGGTCGATCTGATCATCGCTTTCTCCCTTCTTTCTACTACCTAGTCGTCTGCGCAATCGGCGGCGCCTTACCGCCTTTCCAGCACGCCCGTATCCTTATTCATTTCATTCGGCGCGCTCTCCTCTGTCCGTCTGAAGACACATGCCTGTATCATCAGTTGACATAGCGACCCGATTTTCCGATTGCATCCCAATATTGGCGGCGCAAGTGTACTTTCTGAATTTTTCCGGAGGCTGTTTTCGGCAGCTCATCAACAAACGTAACACCCGTAATGGCTTTGAAATGGGCTAGTTTTTCCCGTGAGAAGGCAATCAGCTCTTCCTCTGTCACATTGTACCCTGGTCGGACGACGACAAACGCACGCGGCGTTTCGCCCCATTTTTCGTGCGGTGCGGCAATGACCGCTACCTCGAGCACAGCAGGATGTTCATAAAGCGCCCCTTCGACTTCAATCGACGAAACATTTTCTCCTCCGCTAATAATAATATCCTTTTTCCGGTCGACGATATCAATATGCCCGTATTCATCGACGGTCGCCATATCGCCGGTATGCAGCCACCCGTCACGGATCGTTGCGACGGTTGCTTCTTCGTTTTTCCAATATCCTTTCATGACGCCATGGCTGCGGACGATCACTTCTCCAATCGTTCGGCCGTCCACCGGCACTTCCTCGCCGTTGTCATTCACCACCTTCACTTCACAGCCGATCATCGGATAGCCGGCTTTTGCCTTGATCCGCTGCTTTTGCTCCACAGGCAGTCCGTCAAGCTGCGGACGAATGAGCGAAATCGTGCTGAGCGGAGATGATTCGGTCATGCCGTACACCTGGATAAACTCCCAGCCGAGCTTTTCCTCAACGCGTGCGATAAACGCCGGCGGCGGTGCGGAACCGGCGCTGACGACTGGGCGGCGAGCCATTCATCGTAAGCGATTTCATCAATCACCGCCTCTGTTTTATGGTGGACAATGATCTCCTCGACCGTTTCAAGCTTGTTTTTGACTGATGCAATCAGCCCGTACAGCTCCTGATCCACAAACAACACTTTCGTTTCGCTATGATTCAAAATAAAAACGTAATCATCCGGTTTCAGCCGCGTATTCAGCGGCACCATCACCCCTCCCACTTCAAACACGCCGTAAAACCCTTCGAGCATCTCGAGCGTGTTGGGCGCCAAGTACGCCACGCGGTCGCCTTTGCGAACGCCAAGCCCCCGCAGCCCGTTGGCAAGCCTCGACACTCGTTCGCCAAGCTGCCTGTATGTCACCGTCCGTCCGGAACAAATCATCGCCGGCTTGTCCCCGTACAAAGCGACAGCGCGGTCTAAAAAATGGGTCAGAACAAGCGGTACGTTCATTCTCCCATCCCCCCAAGCTTATATTTTAGAAAATTCATAATTATATTATAGATGAAGATGGACAAAAGAAAAAGACGGTCTTTTTGGTCATTCGGCCGTCTAATTGTTCCCTTTCGCTCCAGCGTCGAACACATCCGGGTCCACTGTATTGGTGACGCTGCAAAACGTATTCGTCTGCAAAAAGTCGCCCGTATTGCCGCCGCCGGCGCCTGAATTCGTCTTTGAGGTGCTTTTGGGAGCGATTTGCAGCACGTCGCCCATGTTCACCGTGCCGTTGCCGCCTACACTCGTCACTTTAATCCCGCCGATGACGATCGCTGGCATCGGTTGTCCCTTCCTTTCCATTCCTTCTCATTAGCATATGCTGACAACTTAACTGCCGATTGGACATCCGCCCCTCGTTGAACCAGTTACGTGTTTTTTTCATACAATATGCTATAACAATGGGAACAAAAGGAGGGGGCGCGAGTGCCTTCGTTTATCAGCGGACCGATTAAAATCACTCATGTGAGCGGAGATGGCACGGTCAATTTTGGCGATGTTTTGCAAATCGCCCCAAAGAGTACGTCCAAATCGCACACCGGCTCTGGGGGAAGCAACAACGGTGATTTCCTGCAAACGAACACATTTGTCAGCTTTACCAACACCGGCGATCCGGATATGATAGACGCGAACAACGCCGCGAACAATTAGGGCGAACGTCAGCCGGCTTGCGCCCATACACTATAGCAGCAACTGCGAAGCTGGGAAAGGAGCATGCCCCATGCCGGCTTTTGTCGGAATCGTGAAACTGAACAGCATCGGAAGCAGCAGCGTGTTCCATATCGGCGACGTGTTTGCGATTTCCCCGCAAAGCGTGACGAAAACGTTCGCTGGCGCCGGTTCGTTTAACACCGGCGACGGGCTTCATATCTGTAACTATTACAGCAATACGAATACGAATGACGCCGATGTCGCCGATGAAAATGTCATCGGGAACGTATGAAGGAGGAGAAGGAGGTTGAATGTTTACATCAGCCAAAGCATTTGCATCCATCAATTGCGGATTGGCTCCGTCACCAACTCATCCGTTTTGCAAATCGGCAGCGCCGGCAGCATCCAAGCATTGTCAACGCTTGCCAACACCGGCGGTTTCACTGGCCCGGCTTCGCAAGCGACCGTGCCGCTTGGCACCGCCGCCCAGCCGTCCGCTCCTCTCGTTCCTCTCCATTCGGCCACCCGCTAAATGCAGAGAAAAAAAGTGATGAGGACGACAGGCCGTCCATATATTGAAGTAAGAGGGGAATGTAGAGAGGATGATGGTGCACCATGAGTATATACGACTATTTCGTCCAACTGCGCCGCTATTTATTATGGCAGACAAACAAAGTACGGACGCTCGAACGACGTCTTTCCGTTCTCGAAGCCCGGCTGCGGGAGCTGGAATCGCAGCCGCGCACTACGATCGAGCGGATTGAATACAAATTTGACCAGCTGAAAGTGGAAACGCTCGAAGGAACGCTCAATATCGGCATCGCCCCACCGGGGGCCGGCGGCACCATCGAAGATTTCGCTGTCGAACCGGTGAAAACCGTCGTCCCAAAGCCGGAGCCGGTGTTGATGCGCCCGATTCAGGAAAAAGTAGCCGCCTACTTAAACAGTGAGGCGGCAGAAACATTGAAGCGGCTTGAGCAGCAATACAACCGCCGCCTTGATGATACGTACCGGCAGTTTATTTTGCAAGATATCGCCCGACAGACGGATGAACGCATCCGCTTTTATTTGCAAGAGAAAGCAAACCAAGGCTATGTTCCCGCGGGCGATCGCGATGAAACGGTCGAAAACGAGATCTTCCAAAAAGTGAAAGCGGATATTGAACAATCGCTCGACGCGTTTTTGAAACACTTGCCTTCAGGGGAGGAATCAACGTGAATTATACCGTCATTAACCGCGATGTGCATGTCGGGGACATCCGCTTGACAGCCGTCGCCAGCGCCTCGCTGTTTTTAATCGGCGATGCTGATGCGATTCACTTGTCATCAGCGTTTGACACACCGCCCGAATCACTTATCATCGGCCCGTTCGTCCCGCTCGTGCCGGCTCGGGGTGGGGCATCGTGAAACGGACATCGATCGTTCAGGCGCTCCATGCCGAAACGTTGATTATTAGCTCTGTGCTGCAAATCGGCGACTCTGAACGGATTTCCGCCCGCACACGCGCTTTAGCCGTGCAGCGGCAATACGAGCTGTTTTTCGAGCCAGAAGGGGAACAAACATTCCCGATTTTTACCAAACCGATTCCACGCTGGTCTTCCCCGCCGCCGGTTGCATCACAACAGACGCTCCACGAATCCCCGGTCATTTCCGTCCGGTCGATCCGCGTGCTAGGGATCTCCTCTTCGGCCGTTGTCCACATCGGCTCAACCTCCATCGCTGAAGGCGAAGCGCGCATCAAACATATCCGCCAGCTGGCCGGCCCGATGCCGTCAGCAGCAGATATATAGAGGCAACGAGGAAGTTTAACATGTCCCCTGACGGAAAAACGGTTTGCCCCTTTTCGACTGTCGAGGGAAAGCCACAGGCTTCTCCGTCACGCCTTGGCGTGACGGAGGACCGAACAACCGCCTGCTTCACAGACCTATATAATGGGTCTGGAAGTGGCGTTGTTCGGTCGCCCGACAGTCGATCAAATACTCGGTAAAAGTTGCAAATGGTAAATCTTCAAATTGCATCTATCCTGAAAATACCCGAACTTCAAAATGTGTAAAGTTGTAAAATTCAACATAGAGGTCTTTTCATCCTTCCGATGGTGACGAAATTTTTTTGTCATGGGAGTCTATATAGAAAGGAAGAGCTGTAATGCCTTCATTCGTCGGTCCGATCAAAATCAACAGCGTCGGCAGCGGCGCGGTCGTGCAAATGGGCGACTGCTTGTATATCGCACCAAAAGTCGCCACGAAAACGCAGGCTGGATCCGGCGGGTTCAACACCGGCGACTTTATCATGACAAACAACGCAATCAGCTTTACAAATGCGTTTGATCCCGATGTATCTGACCAAAACGTGGCCGCCAACAACTAAATGGGGGCAAGGACCGCCCCCTATCCCCCCGTTCCTTCAATCCAGTGGGCCGGACTAACCAGCCGGCGCAGCGGCCGCTGGCAACGCATCCGCCAAGCACTGCTCCCGACAGACGGGTTACATCCATTCAAGCCGGACGCGTGTGCCGGGGCCGGACGGCTCCGCCGGCTCGACAATGAGACGGCGCGGCAGCCGGTTGCGAATCTCTTGGACATGGCTGATGACGCCGACAGCCAGCTGCT
>NZ_JAFWFM010000008.1:0-3518 GCF_017515625.1 Geobacillus sp. | reverse complement strand
CTTCGTTCCGAAGGTGTCCGTTCTAGCCATATTCTATCCTATTCGTTGGCTAACGCCAACCGACATTCATCTCCCACTTTCACTGGTGCTGGCGCACCTTCACGTTTAGAAGTAGGAGACTTCTTTCGGAGGGAAGTTAAATGACGCGATTGCGTTTCACGAGCAAATTAGCCAATACATGATCAACAAAGGATACTATCATCCGACCAACGTCCAAGAGCAGCTGCGCGTCGATATGCAAACGGCGCAGCAAGTGTTGCAATCAGCCGGCCGCTGAACGCACAAATGGGATTCGCCTGCTGCAAGGGGAATCCCATTTTTCATGATTTGCCCTCCATTCGCCCATCCTAACAACAAGGAGGTGAACAGCGTGAAACGCCGATACCGAATATGGGCCGCGACCAGCGCGGTTGTTGCTCTACTCGTTGCCGCAGCCGCCTTGGGGCGACCGGCTCTAGAAGAAAACGCCCCGGCTCCACCACGGCTGAAGCCGTTTGACGCCGAGGTCGCACCCACCCATCCAACCGTTGTCGCCTTAGACAGCTTAAGCGCAGGCGAACAGCTGAAACAGCAGTTGAACAAGCACCCGCGCATTCGGGAAATCCTCCATAATCGCCGCGGTGACCGAAGCCATTATTTCGCCAATGAGATCGTCGTCCGCTTTCGGGCATTGCCATCGGAAAGCCGTCTTCAACAAATGGAGGCAGCCATCGCCGGCCAGCTCATCAAGCAGGTCGACCACGTGTTTGTATTCCGTTCGCGCGGGCAAACGTACGAAGAGATGCGCCGCTATTTCCGATCCCTTCCGATGGTTGATTATTGCGAACCGCACTACATTTACATGCAAAATGAGTGGAACAAGCCGGCGCTGATCCCGAACGATTCGTTTTACGCCCGCTACCAATGGAATTTGCCGGCCATTCATACCGAAGCCGGCTGGACGTTGTCGCGCGGCAAACAAACCGTGCCTGTCGCCATCATTGACAGCGGGGTCGATTTGACCCATCCCGATTTAATCCGCCGCCTTGGTCCCGGATACAACGTATTGGCCGACGACCGCTCTCCGAATGACGAAAATGGCCATGGCACCCATGTCGCTGGCATTATCGCCTCACAGCCGAACAACGACGAAGGAGTCGCCGGCATAACATGGTTCAACCCGATCATGGCCGTCAAAGCATTAAATGCGGACGGCTATGGAACGAGCATCGACGTGGCGAAAGGCATCCGCTGGGCGGTCGACCACGGGGCAAAGGTCATCAATTTAAGCCTTGGCAACTACCAACCATCCTCGGTGCTTGAAGAGGCGATCCGCTACGCCGACGCCCATGATGTCGTCCTTGTCGCCGCCTCCGGCAATGACAGCACATCACAGCCGAGCTTTCCGGCCGCGTATCCGGAAGTGATCAGCGTCGGGGCC
This sequence comes from Geobacillus sp., assembly GCF_017515625.1. Lineage (NCBI taxonomy): Bacteria > Bacillati > Bacillota > Bacilli > Caryophanales > Anoxybacillaceae > Geobacillus > Geobacillus sp. The sequence goes on along the minus strand of NZ_JAFWFM010000008.1, from coordinate 2,098 downwards.
GTCGACCCGGATCTATCCTACGCTTTGTATTCCAATTATGGCGAGTACATCGATGTGGTGGCGCCCGGGACGAACATTGCCAGCACATTTGCCGGCCATCAGTACGCCGCTCTTTCCGGCACATCCATGGCCGCTCCCCACGTCGCGGCGCTCGCCGCCTTGATTCGTTCCGTCAACCCGCAGCTTTCGAATGATGAAGTGCGCAGCATTATTTTAGAAAGCGCTGATGACTTAGGCGAGAGAGGAAAAGATCCGTATTATGGCTACGGACTTATCAACGTCTATCGTGCCCTCGAGCTGGCGAAACCGTGAACAAGCGCCCGCCTTCCATCTGGAACAGCCTGCATGCCGCCCGTTGCAACGGAATGACGCCATCTCAACGAAGCGTTGCAGGCTCGAACGCTCAAGTTCCATAACCGCCTCCCTTTCCGTCTTGATCATGACAGCGGACAGGCGGGGAATGGCCATGAAAAAACGGTGGGGACTGGATTACACCCCCATCGTTTTTTCGTGCGTCAATATCGTTGTCACCGCCCCAACAACCGTGACGACGACAAGCGAATGAACAAAGGGCACGGAGTCGATGATCAAGCTTCCAGCTGAAATGATGCACGCATCAATCACAAAAATAACGATCCCAACGTTCCAGTTCGTCAGCCGCGCGATAAACTGGGCGAGCAAGTCGGTGCCGCCCGTGCTTGTCTCCTCACGCAGCATCAACCCGATGCCTGCACCAACCAAGATTCCGCCGATCATGGCACTCCACAATGGATCGAGCGCCACCACGCCGCGCAACACCGACAATACGTCAATCATCCAAGAGGAAAACAAAAGACCGTGCAAACTGTTGTAAAAAAACGGGCGGTAGTAAAACCAAGCCGCCACGTAAAGCGGAACGCTTAAGACGATCATCATCAATCCGGCTTGCACGTTCCAGACATATTTGGCGATCAATCCGAGCCCGATCATTCCCCCATCAAGCAAATGGTGAGGAACTAAAAAGACGTTGATGCCAACGCCAATCAACAGGCTGCCGACGATCACCGCCGCCATTTTTTTGATCATCATGACTCCCCTCCGCCACCGGCTGATTGCAACGAACGAACGCACCTCCGTATATGTATATGGCGCTTGTCAGCAGAGCTTGTCTTTTTTTTTGCGGCGAGAGAACAATGGCCGACAAAGCAAAAAATAAGAGGCTAGGCTCTCGCCCAACCTCTTATTTTTGCGCTTTTGTCGCCTCGTCGTCGTCAATGATGCCCTTTGTCGCGTTTTTGAATTCACGCAGCGTTTTTCCAGCCGCTTGCCCTAACTCCGGCAACTTTTTCGGCCCGAAAATGAGCAATGCGAAAAAGACGATGAGCGCAATTTCTCCAAACCCGATGTTCATATTGCTCACTCCAATGTTCAAGCGTCATTTCTTTCGCTATTATATCATATTCGAACAAGGAGTGTCATCGGCTTTCCCTTGACAAAACAACGACAACTTGCCCGGCGCCTACAGCTCTTCAAGCAGGCGCACCGGTACGTCTTGCTCGCGTTCCGGCTCATCAGCAAAATAAATGCGCGCCATTCCCGCCTTTCATCGACGTGCTGAATGATCACCCGTTTTCCTTCATACGTCACCGGGACGATCTCTCCGGCCTCGGCGATCCGTTTCGCCCGCAGCAACTCCATTTCTTATTCGCCTCCTTTTGCACTGTCTTCCGCCTGCGCCCGCAAGCTTTTCCAAAACAATTCATCGTTGCAGACGATGGCGTTCAATTCCCCTTCGTCCCCTTTGGCGTTGATGATTTGCAATAACTGCGTCATATCGTCCGTTTCGCGGCGGTCGTTTTTCACCCAATCATCACCTTTCTTTGTCAAACTGTTGCATGGACAGCCGCTTTCCGGCAGCGGCATGTTTCTGCGGTTGACTCCCCCAAAAAAAAGAAGTATGATTCGAATTGATGTGTTAGAAAAGGAGCATTCCCGTTAGGAGCTTTTCCGGGGACTTGATCAAAAAAAGCCCTCTTGGTATGATGCAGGGGTGTCAAACAATACCTACCATCATGCCAAGGAGGACTTCAGATGAATTGTACACAAAACTATAAAATTG
>NZ_JAFWFM010000080.1:0-32233 GCF_017515625.1 Geobacillus sp. | reverse complement strand
TCTGAAGTCCTCCTTGGTATGGTGAGTGATGTGTTTGACACCCCTGCATCATACCAAGAGGGCTTTTTTTGATCAAGTCCCCGGAAAAGCTCCTAACGGGAATGCTCCTTTTTTCGACAACTATTATATCATCGCCATAAAAAAAGCTGAAGTAAAGCGGGGCTTTCTTTACTTCAGCATCACCTTATACCCTTCCGGAAGCTCAAGCCGATGATGGTTCGTCATATTGTATGCAAAACAGGGACGACTTGTACCGCCATCCGCCTATTTTCAGCGTTACGGCTCGGCAAAAATGTTTATGACATCGTCCATTTCCTGCTTTTTTCCGCGCGCCATGAGCGAATCGACTGCTTCTTTCGGCTCTTTCCCTTCGAACAAGACTTCATAGAGCGCCTCGGTAATCGGCATTTTGACGCCGAGTTCTCCCGCCAGCTCGTACGCCGCTTTTGTCGTCCGCACCCCTTCGACAACCATCCCCATGCTTTCGAGCACCTCGTCAAGTTTTTTTCCTTGGCCAAGCATATAACCGGCCCGCCAGTTGCGGGAATGGGTGCTTGTGCACGTGACAATCAAGTCGCCGACTCCGGCCAGCCCGGAAAAGGTGAGCGGGTTGGCGCCAAGCGCACAGCCGAGCCGGGCAATCTCGGCCAACCCTCTTGCGATGAGGGCTGCTTTCGCATTATCCCCGTAGCCGAGCCCGTCGCTGATGCCGGCGGCCAAGGCGATGATGTTTTTCAGCGCCCCGCCGACTTCGACACCGACTAAATCCGGGTTCGTATACACGCGGAAATAGTGATGGTTCATAAATAGATCTTGAATGCGCTGCGCCGCTTCCATATTCGGCGATGACACCGCCACCGTCGTCGGATGGCGGAGCACCACTTCTTCCGCATGGCTCGGCCCCGAAAGAACGACAACGTCTTCCAGCCATTCGCCCATTTCCTCAGCGACAATTTCCGATACGCGCTTGTGCGTCCCCGGCTCGATGCCTTTGCTGACGGCGACCACGGTGACCGGCGCCGCCAGGCACGCGCGCGCTTTTTGCAGCACGCCGCGGATCGCCTTTGTCGGCACAGCGAGCACCGTTACGGACACGCCGTCGAGCGCAGCGCAAAGATCATGATAACCGATGATCGCTTCCGGCAGGCGGACGCCCGGCAAATATTTTTCATTCGTCCGCCGTTGGTTGATTTCCTCGATCTGTTCAGCCCGCTGCCCCCAAAGCCGAACGCGGTGCCCGTTGTCAGCCAGAACGAGCGCCAGCGCCGTCCCCCAGCTTCCTGCGCCCAATACAGCAATGTTCTCCATCGTTTCCCACTTCCTTTATCCGATTGTCGCAGCCTTCCGCTTTTCTTATTTCCGCGGGCGGGCGATGATTTTGATCGGTGTACCCTCGAAGCCAAACGCATCGCGGATGCGGTTTTCCAAAAATCGTTCGTACGAAAAGTGCATCAATTCCGGATCGTTGACAAAGGCGACGAACGTCGGCGGCTTGACGGCGACTTGCGTCATATAATAAATTTTCAAGCGCTTGCCGTTATGCGTCGGCGTCGGGTTCATCGCCACCGCATCCATAATGACTTCATTGAGCACGTTCGTCTGAACGCGCATCGCATGGTTGTCGCTGACAAGCTGCACGAGCGGCAGCAACTTATGGAGCCGCTGTTTCGTCTTCGCCGACACAAATAAAATCGGGGCATAGTCCAAAAATGGGAAGTGGTCGCGAATCTTCCGCTCAAATTCAGCCATCGTTTTGTCATCCTTTTCGATGGCGTCCCATTTGTTGACGACGAGAATCACCCCGCGCCCGGCTTCATGCGCATAGCCAGCGATTTTTTTATCTTGCTCGAGAATGCCTTCTTCGGCGTTTAGCACGACAAGAACGACATCCGACCGTTCAATGGCCCGCAACGCGCGCAGCACGCTGTATTTTTCCGTGCTTTCGTAAATTTTTCCGCGTTTGCGCATTCCTGCCGTATCAATAATAACATATTCCTGCCCTTCACGCACAAACGACGTGTCCACCGCATCCCTTGTCGTCCCGGCAATGTCGCTGACAATGACCCGCTCTTCCCCTAAGATGGCGTTGACAAGCGACGATTTGCCTACATTCGGACGGCCGATGAGGCAAAACTTAATCACGTCCTCTTCATACTCTTCGGCGGCCCTTTTTGGAAAATGGCGGACGACGGCGTCAAGCAAATCGCCAAGCCCCGTCCCGTGCGCCCCGGAAATCGGATACGGCTCCCCGAATCCAAGCGCGTAAAAGTCGTAAATCAAATCACGCATTTCCGGATTGTCGATTTTGTTCACGGCTAGCACGACCGGCTTGTTCGACCGGCGGAGCAGCTTGGCCACCTCTTCATCAGCCGCAGTCACACCGTCGCGGCCGTTCGTCATAAAGATGATAACATCCGCCTCATCGATGGCGATTTCCGCCTGTTGGCGAATTTGCACAAGCAGCGGCTCATCGCCGATGTCGATGCCGCCGGTGTCGATTAAGTAAAATGTATGGTTCAGCCATTCGGCTCTGCTGTAAATGCGGTCGCGCGTCACCCCAGGCACGTCTTCCACAATGGAAATGCGCTCTCCGACAATGCGGTTGAAAATCGTTGATTTCCCCACATTCGGACGGCCGACAATCGCTACAACTGGATTTGCCATGCTACCACCCTTTTGATCCTCATTTTTATTTCGTTTGCTCTTGAAGAGGCGCCTTTTTCCAGACCAGACATCCATCCCTGCCAAGCACGCTTGGGCGATCCGCGCCTTTGCCGCCCACCCGGCTTGAAAAGCGGGGAAGGCGCTGGGCGATGAACCAAAACGTGCTGCAACTGCTTTATTTTATCAAAAAGTGAAACACCCAACAACCGCCTAATGCTTGACGATCACAAGCAGCCCGTCGCTGAGCTCATGGGCGATGCCGTCCAAAATCGCCTCCAAATTGGCGGCGATTCGCTCCATCTCCTCCTTCGTGCGGCAAACAAAGATCGGCGCACCCCCAGCGACGGCTTCACCGTTGATCGTAATGACCGCCAAAATCATTTTTTCATGCGTCATCACCGCTGCCCCCTCTCCGTTTCCAACGCCGCTCGCCCGGCATGCGGATCGCGCTCTCCAACACCGGAACATTCTCAATGACCGCTTTCGCCTTCTCGATATCCTCCACTTGCGGCAAAATGAAAATGCCGACGCGCCCGTCGTTTAAATCACGTTTGGCGAGCGGCACGAGCGCCGGCGTCCCGGAGTCGCGGTAAATGCCGAGCGCCGTCGACACATCGTGCAAAATTGCCTGCCGCTGCCCAAGGTTGGCGATCGTTGTTCGGGCGTCGAAGTTTTTCGGCGTCAAAATAAACCCCATCCCGTAGCGCAAAATTTCTTCCCTCCGCGCCGGCAAGCCGATATTCATAATGTAAATGTTGTCCACATACAGCCCTGCCCCCTCAAAATGGGGTTTGACATATTTCACATCGGCGATATCTTTCAACCGGCTCCCGCTCATAAATCGCCGCGCCACCATCATGCCGATGGCGCTGGCCGCGAGCGCCGCCCAAACGTTCCACACTAAATAAAAAAGAGTCGATAAAAACGAAACGAAAATGACCAAATAGTTCCGCCCTTCAAACACAATCGCAATGCCTTCAATGTATGTTTTTCCGCGCGGCACTAATTCATACTGGTCAAGCTCGTTCAACGTGTTGCGCTCCATGTTGCGCACATCGCGAAACTGTGAGGCGGCCAACGCCAAAAACGTGATGGCGGCAAACTCCTTTTCCATGATCGCCGGCACGGCGACCGTCCCTAGACCGGCAGCGATCACCCCCAATGCGATATGGATCGTCCGCCCGTGCAAGTATGTCGGATACTGCCGGTAATCGGTGCGCAACAAATAAAGGCGGGTCAGCACTCCGACAGCGACACCGTATAAAATGGGAAACGTATATTCGTTCACGACTGTCTCGCCCTCCTTACAGGCCGTTTTTCCTCGAGCTGAAGCGACAGGAAGCGGATCATTTCCCAAATAAGCAAACACGACGCGCTGATCGCCGCCGCGTCGAAAAACGAGAACGAACCGAGCACATAGTCGGGCGCCATGCGGTGAATGGCCATGGCGTATACCGCTTCCCCTTGGCAGCCGCCAAACGCCAGACAAAGAAGACGGGCGGCAAAGCGGCGATGAAACAAACTGCTGACGATAACGAGCCACCAAGCGAGCATCCACTGGCCGTCAAGCCAAATCCAAACCGGATCAAACAAGGCAAGCAGGCGGAAGGCGGCATAGGCAAACGCCAAGCCGGACGCCGACAGCGCCAGAAACGGAAGGCGGCATGGCCGCCACTCGATGGCCGCATAACATGAACATAAAAAAAGAACGAAAAACGCCAACGTGGCGCGGACAACACCGATTTCCACCGTCAACGACGCGGAACTGATCATCACAAGAGCGAACGCCGCCAGCCTCGTCCGTTCGCCCGTCTTTTTCATCAAAAAGGTGGCGACAATCCATATGAACCAAAAAAAGAGATAAAAATAAGTCCCTTCCATCTTTTCCACCCCTTATTATGTCCATTATGTCATCTTTTATGGCCGTTCATTCATGCATAGAAAAAAGAACGCCCGGTCATAGTAAAAATGATATTCATCAAGAAAGGAGCGGGGTGTATGGGAAAAGACCGTCAGGAGAAAAAGCTGAAACAATCGCGGCGCGTCGAGTCCGACCGCGACCAGTCATTCGCCTACAAAGGCGCAGCCCGGCTTGATACGCCGGAAGAAGCGCGCGAACGGAACGGGCAGTAACAACGCGCCGCCTGTGGAAAACCTCGCTATACGCGATCATAATAAGAAAAGGGTGTTCCGGCCTTTCTCGGACACCCTTTTTTTACACTTAGGTTATTTCAATTTTTTCAACTGCTCGCCGATCACTTCGCCGAGCTGAAAGCCGCGCGATTCCGCCGTTTTCGTATACTGGCTGTAATCTTCCGCCGGAGCGGCCGTTTCTTCCTCAAGCAGCGCGCGGATGCTTAAGGAAATGCGGTGCTCGGCCTCGTTGACATCGAGCACTTTCGCTTTCACTTCATCGCCTTCTTTCAGCACTTCATGCGGCGAACCGATGCGGCGGTTGGCAATTTGCGATACGTGGACCAATCCTTCGACGCCCGGGAAAATCTCCACAAACGCGCCAAATGAAGCAAGCCGCTTCACAGTCCCGGTGACGACATCGCCCGGCTTCACTTTTTCGCTGATGCCTTCCCACGGACCCGGAAGCGCCTCTTTGATGGACAATGACAGACGCCCGTTCTCCGGGTCGACGGCCAGCACTTTCACTTTCACCGCATCGCCTTCTTTCACCACCTCGGACGGATGGGCGACACGCGTATGGGAAAGCTGGGAAATATGTACGAGCCCATCAAACCCGCCGACATCGACAAAGACGCCGAAATCGGCAATGCGGCGGACGACGCCCTCGAGCACTTGGCCCGGCTCAATGCGGGAAAGCAGCTCTTTCTGCTGCCGCTCTTGCTCTTCCTCAACAACAGCGCGGTGTGACAAAATGACGCGGTTTTTCTCGCGGTCAAGCTCCACCACTTTGACGGCGAGCGTTTTTCCTTTGTAATCGGAAAAATCTTCAACATAGTGCGGTTCAACAAGCGACGCCGGAATGAAGCCGCGCACGCCGACATCGGCGACAAGCCCGCCTTTGACGATGTCTTTGATGACCGTTTCGAACGCCTCGCCGTTTGCGAACTTGCGCTCAAGCTCTTCCCACGCCCGCTCGGCATCGACTGCCTTTTTCGATAAAATGAGCAGCCCTTCTTCCCCGTCTTTGCCTTCTTCCACTTTTTTGACTTTCGCCGTCACTTCATCCCCAACAGCAACGGCATCGCTCGGCTTCTCGATATGCAAATTCGACAGCTCGCTGATTGGGATGATGCCATTTTGCTTGCTGTTTTCGACTTCGACAAGCACTTGCTTGTCCTCAAGCTTCACCACTTTGCCGCGGACGATATCGCCCACTCCATACACATTCACTTGCACATTCATTTCTTCTGTCATCGTAAAAACCCCTCCTTCATCGACTGGCGATCCTGCCAAAAGCGCGACTCGCGCCGAGGCCGCGGCCGGCTGTCGGCAAAATAAGGACGCTTTTCTAATTAGTATACCATATTTTCTCAATCAAAATGTACTATAATGCTTACTGATGTTGTTCAAGCAGTTGGCGGATATGATCCATAATGTAGTCGGCCGCCTCCTCCGGGCTCGCCTTCCGCGCGCGCAGCGGCGCCATATCAATCGGCGCCCCGTACACGACTTTGAGCGGCACAAACGGCCGGTACGGGCCAATGATCGCACATGGAACGACAGCCGCATCGGTGCGCAAAGCGAAAAAGCCGACGCCGGGCAGCGCCTTTTTCAGCCGGCCATCTTTGCTGCGCGTCCCCTCGGGAAAAATGCCGAGCACTTCGCCTTGTTTCAGCACCTCAAGCCCTATGCGCAACGCCTGGCGGTCGTTCATGCCGCGCTTTACGGGAAACGCGTGCAAGTTTTTGACGAGCGTTTTCACCACCGGAACGCGAAACAATTCTTCTTTCGCCATAAACCGAATCGGCCGCGGCGCCGTAATGCCGACGACCGGCGGATCTAGGTTGCTGATATGGTTGGCGCAAAGAAGCACCGCGCCTTCTTTTGGAAAGCGGTCAACCCCGATCGTTTGAATGCGGTACAAAGGGGTGAGCACTCCTTTGACGATTCCTTTGGCGAAGGAATAAAAATCCACCGTCATCCAATCCTTTCATTGACAACTTCCATAATGCGCGCCGCCACTTCTTCGACCGACAACGACGTCGTGTCGATTTCCACGGCATCCGGCGCCTTGCGCAGCGGCGCCGTTTCCCGCTCCGAGTCAAGGCGGTCGCGGCGGGCGATCTCTTATTTCAACGTTTCAAAGTCGGACGGAAAGCCGCGGGCGATGTTTTCCTCATGCCGGCGCCGCGCCCGCTCCTCAACCGAAGCTTTTAAGAAAATTTTCACCTCGGCATTCGGCAGCACGTTCGTTCCGATGTCGCGCCCATCCATGACGACGCCGCCGCCTTTGGCCATGGCGCGCTGGCGGGCGACCATCTCCTCGCGCACCAGCGGATGCTGGGCGACGAACGACACCGCATTCGTCACCGCCTCGCCGCGAATGATGTCCGTGACGTCTTCGCCGTTGACAAACACGAGCTGCCCTTGCGGCGAAGGCTGCAGTTCAATATGCGTATGGCGAAGGAGCGACAAGAGTGCTTGCTCATCATGGACATCGACGCCGCATTGGAGCGCCCGGTACGTCAGCGCGCGGTACATCGCGCCCGTATCAATATACACGTAGGAGAGGCGTCGGGCGATCAGTTTGGCAACCGTGCTTTTTCCGGCTGCCGCAGGTCCGTCAATGGCGATGTTAATCCGTTGTTTCATAGTTCCTCCTGCTTTGTCTAAATCATTTGATCAGGGCACAAAGAAAAATGCAGGAAACTCCTGCATATTCTCATGTTCATTGTACCATATCCGCCGTCAGCGGTCGACGGCCGTTTCGATCGTTTCTGTTTTTGTCGGCTTGGCGACTCCCTCATACTCATATACTTTGCCGATATAAAGCGCCGCCGGCGTGTACAGAACAAGCCATTGGGCGATGAGCAGACAAATCGCCTGAATCGCGACAAGCTTCCATAACAGCTCTTCGATCCGCTTCATGGCGAACAACCCCGCCTTCCGTTTTTTCTAGCAGTATTCCACGCCGTCTCCTTATTTATTCCCTTCTCTTCAAGCTGCCGTTCGAAGTTGTGGCGGATGAGCCGGACGCGATCTTGCGAGGCGAGGCCGGCAAACTCGACCGCCATTCTCGCCCCGCTGTGCTCGTCGACAGCCATGCGGACGACCGTCGCCTTCGTGCGCACATAATGACAGTCGCCGGAGCGCATCGTCAGCACGAGCCAAAGCTCGACTGACATGCCGGGGCGCAGAAGCGGCGCGTGCGTCATCGGAATGTAAAGAACGGCCCCGCCTGCGCTAATATCGGCTGTCATCGTCACAAACGGGGCAAACTCGCCTCCACCAAGCGGGTGGACGGCAGCGTCAACATTCGCTCTCACCCGCACATAGCGGCGGCGCTGAATGCGGATGACATATTCGTCGCCTCGGTAATCCAAGACCACCATTGGCAACGGATCATGCACTTTCCCTTTTACCTCGGTGTCAAACATGTATAACGTTCCTTCTTGGCTGACAAAACTTGCCTTAAACTGCATCCCGTTTAACAAATACACTGTTTTTCCCGTCTGCTCGTCAACGGGGTAGCCAATATGGATCGCCCCGCCGTCGACGGCAAGCACTTTGCTTCGGTATTGGCGTGCCGAGCCATCAAGCGGCTCAAGCCGAATCGGATCCCCAATTTTGATCATCATGTTTCCGCTTCTCCTTTTCAGCTGGATGCCGTTTTTGTACGATCATTATACCACAGAGTGGGCGCTTGAGGCGGACGGAAACAAAAAGGAAGCCATGGTCTCAGGCCTCCCTCTGTTTTCATTCGTAATTCGGTTCGACGCTTTCAAGCTTTTCCACTTTTTCCTCTATGCCGGTTGACGCGTTCATAAACAGCTGATACGTATCATCACCGAGCGTCCCTAAAAACTCGTAGCAAAGCACTGGCTTTTGCAAGTCGTTCATAATGACCGCCTGGCGCTGTTCCATTACCTTTAGATGCGGATTCAACTTTTTCTTCACTTCTTCGGCAGTGATCGCCGGTTTCGGCAGCGGGCGCGGGATGGACGACGACAAATAGTCGCGCGCCGTAAAGCCGACGACATGGCCGTTGTCAAGCGCCACTTTCATTTGGATCGCTTCCGGGTAGATGCGGACGCCGTTTTCGCTTTTCACAAACGTGAGCACGGCGACGTTATCGTACTGTGTGCTGTCATACAGCTCAAACCCGGTGAATTTGTGCCGCTTCAAAAACGCCATTCCGCGGTTGGTCGCCTCATGCAGGCTGATCGTCGGTTTGCCAACCGGCCGGCTGTTTAACACCCAAATCGGATAGCCGCCGTTTTTCGTTATATCCATGTAAATATCGCCTTTTGTTTTCGGATCGTGAATCGTCAAACTGTAAAAGCGTTCGTCGGCCCCTTTGCCGCTTTTCGTCACCTTGATCTTCTCCGTTCCTTTCAAGCCGAGAAAATCGCGTGCGATCCGCTTTGCTTCATCTTTGGAAACCGGGCGGCCCTTCGCGCGGACGAATCCTTTTTCCTCGTTGGCCAGGCCGATGAATGACGGACCAAACTCGGACGAACTTGAGAACGTATCAACATTTTTTTCAACCGCTTTGAAGCCGTCAATGATAATGTTGTCTTCTTTTTGATCGTTCGTTGCCAGCGCCAGTTCGACGTCCATCCAGCGCAAATTGTTTTCCAAGACTAAATGCTGCACATTGCGCAGCTCTTGGCGGATCGCCCCGGCACTTTTATACAGCCCTTGCAGCGTCTTATACTCTTCTTTTGTCAACGGCTCCTCTTGCAAATCACGCACTGCGGTCCGGTAGGTGAATTCACCGATTTGCGACAAAAATTCTTGCGTTTTGTTAAACGGCAAAAGCGACAGCGGCAGCTGGCCGACATCGGAATGGGCTTCCGAGGCAATTTTCCATATTTCAGCGAGCGCCGGCGACAATGACGCATGCGAGTTCATCGCCAGCGTGGCGCCCAGTTTATCGTGAAGCAAGTCAATTTGATAGGCCAGATCGTGAAAGGCGCGCTGATAGTTGTTCTCCGTATGAATCAAGATCGCATTTTTCTCTTGATGCTCGCGGTAGCCCCAGTAACCAGTGCCGACGACAGCGACGACAAGCGCTGCAATCAGTAAGTTTCGCACCATCTCGTCTCCCTCCTTTTATTTGCAAAAAATATGGTTTCCAATTCGCTTGATTTGCGGCCGGCTCCAAATCCAAGCGCTTGTCGCCGTCGCCGGATTAAAGTAGTAAATGGCCCCGTCGGTCGGGTCCCAGCCGTTGATGGCATCGAGCACCGCTTTTTTCGCCGTTTCGTTCGGCGTCAGCCAAATTTGTCCGTCGGCCACTGCGGTGAACGCCCCAGGCTGAAAGATCACCCCGGCAACCGTGTCCGGAAACGACGGGTGTTCGATCCGATTCAAAATGACGGCCGCGACGGCTACTTGCCCGATGTACGGCTCACCGCGCGCCTCGCCGTAGACAGCATTCGCCATGAGTCGAATGTCATTTTGCGAAAACCCTTTCGGCACATTGGATGCTGTCGTTTTCACCGTTCGCCTGCCGCCTCCGCCGCGCTTTTTCACCTGCTGGCTGAGCGGAATGCCGCCGTAATGGGTGAACTCGTTTCCTTGACGGATTTGCTCTTTCACAAACGACTCGTAATATTTCGATGCGTTCACGAGCTTTCGTTTCGTCTCGGCGCCGGCCAGACCATCGACCGGCAGCCCGTATTCGTATTGAAAGTTGCGCAGCGCCCAATACGTGTGCCAGCCGAACACGCCGTCAATCTTTCCGTTGTAAAAGCCGAGATACTGCAGCCGCGCCTGCAATTCAATGACATCGTCGCCAACCGCGCCACGCTGAATCACCTGCGGGGAAAAAGCAGCCGCATGGCCGGCCGGATGCATCCATGTCATCAGGCCGATCAACATGAGCATGACCAATTTCCTTGTCATATGCAAACCTCCCGTCAACCATCGCCGTTTTTACCCCTATTTTTCTTCAACTTCTCCTTTTTATGCAGAAAAAACAAAAAAAGCCAAGCATGTTACGCCTGGCTTTTCACGGATGGCATCTTCTCAACGCGGACGGATTCTTTCGCTTGTTTCACTTTGCGCAACGCCACCCACCATAAGATGAGCATGAACGGCCCCATGTAATACCCCCACTGCTTTTGGGCGAGCAGAATCCAGTCGTAAACGCCGTGAAGGAAAAACGGCAGCAAAAACGACGCCCATAAATAATAGCGGCGCTTTCGGCCGGCAAATTTGGCTTTGCCAAAATAAAACCCCATAATGACGGCAAACAGGGCATGGCTTGAGACCGGCAAGAGCGCCCGGGCGATTACCGTGTCCACTCCGTTGGCGAGCAAATACAAAATGTTTTCGAGCGTCGCAAATCCGAGCGAAACGCTGGCGCTGTACACAATGCCGTCATACGGCTCATCAAATTCGTCATGGTCGTAGACAAAAAAATAGACGACAAACCATTTGACGAACTCCTCAAGCAGCGCCGCCGAGAAAAACGCCTCGGCAGCCGGCGAGGAGACGATCCCTTCGGCAGCGAGCACATACTCAATAAACATAATCGGAAAAACGAGCAAGGCGCCGAAAAAAAACATGCGCAGCACAAAGGAGAGCGGCTCGGCCTCATACTCGTCCTTTAAATAAAAATAGCTAAGCAGCGCCACCCCGGGGGCGACGCCGGCAGAAATCAACGAAAACATGCCGATCCCCGTTTCTTTGTCGGTTTATCTCTATCGTACCACGAAACAGAGCGATGAAAAAGACGAAATTGCCAAGCGGCCCGCCGACCTAATAGGCGAACAAGCCGTCAACGGCGGCGCCGGCGGCGAGAGCGACGGCGAGCTTGATGCGCGCTTTTTTCGCGTCATAGTCGCTACCGAGAATGACCCCTTTTTTATGCAAATCATAGGCGCTTCCCACGTAATCGTACGTTGTATACACCGCCCCCTCCTCAGCGCTCGTCGTCACCACGACCTTAATCCCGTCGTTGACGGCCTTGACGATTTCATCCACCATGTTCGGCGCCACTTGCCCGCGGCCGACTCCTTCAAGCACGATTCCGGCGACGCCGCTTTCCCGGGCCGCTTTAATAAACTTGCCGTCCGCCTCCACGTAACATTTCACAATGTCGACAGGCGGAAGCGGATGCACGAGCCGGAAATGCTCGCGCCGGATCGGCTTTTGGTACACGTACACTTCATCGTTGTCGATAATGCCCAAATAGCCGAACCCGAATGCGTTGAACCCTTGAATGTTGGAAGCATGCTCCTTTTTCACATATTTCGCAGCAAAAATGCGCTCGTTGAATACGACAACCGTCCCCGCCCCGCGCAGCGTTTCAGCGCACGCGGCATAAATGGCATGGCGGATGTTGATATACACATCGCTCCCTAAATCAAACGGAGCTCGCTGCGAGCCGGTGACGACGATCGTCCGCGGATCGTCAATGGTCAAATCAAGAAAATACGCTGTTTCCTCGAGCGCGTCCGTCCCGTGGGTGGCGACGATGCCATCCACAGACGAATCGGCGAAATGCGCCTCAATCCGCCTTTTCAATTCAAGCCAATGCGAAAACGTCAAATGCATGCTCGGGAGCTGAAACACGCTCTCAACCACCACTTCAATTTCCTTTGGCAAATGGCAGAGCGAAGCGAGCTCTTCGCCGCTCAATGCCCCGGCCTTTAGGCGGCCGGAGCGCTCATTTCGTTTGCTGGCAATCGTGCCGCCAGTCGTCAGCAGCACAACTTTCCGTTCAGCCACATTCGTCCCCCTCACTTTCCCGTTTTCCATCACAGCGCCCGTTTCCGCCGTGCGGATGCAAGTATAGCGGCTTTCGGGCCGCCGCTTCCCGCTCGCGCCGGGCGATGCAGGCGGCGATAGCGTCCCCATGGAAACGGCCGTTTTCAATAAAAATTTCGTTCGCATTATTGCCGGCCGCAATCACCCCGGCGATAAACACCCCTGGGACGTTCGTTTCCATCGTTTCCGGGTCGTAGTGCGGCCGGCCGCTGTCCGGATCGACGCCGACGCCGATGTTCATTAAAAAGCGATGGTCCGGATGGTAGCCGGTCATAGCGAACACGAAATCATTTTTGATCGTTTTCGTCTCCCCGTTCACTTCGTAAATGACCGCATCTTCCGTGATCTCTTTCACATGGGCATGAAATTCCATGCGAATGACGCCTTTTTTCACAAGGGCGTCAAATTCCGGCAAAATCCACGGCTTAATGCTTTTGGAATATTCCCCGCCCCGGTAGAGAACCGTCACGCGCGCCCCGGCTTTGACGAGCTCCATCGCCGCATCGACGCTCGAGTTTTTGCCGCCGATGACAACACAGTCCGTGTTGAAGTACGGATGCGCTTCTTTAAAGTAATGCATCACTTTCGGCAGCTCTTCCCCCGGCACGTTCATATAGTTCGGATGGTCGTAATAGCCGGTGGCGATGACGACGTACTGCGCGCGGTACGTCCTTTTTGTCGTTTCAATCAGAAATGCTCCGTCTTCCTGCGGCTTGACGGTTTTCACTTCTTCAAAAGCATTGACGCGCACTTGCTTGCGAACCACGACTTCCCGGTAATAAGCGAGCGCTTGATTTCGCGTCGGCTTCCGGTTTTCTGTAATAAACGGCACCCCGCCGATCTCGAGCCGGTCGCTCGTACTGAAAAACGTCTGATGCGTCGGAAAACGGTAAATCGAATGGACGATGTTCCCTTTTTCGATTACAAGCGGCGAAAACCCGGCGTCTTGCAAGGCAATCGCCGCCGCCAGCCCGCACGGTCCGCCGCCGACGATGATGATTGTTTCTTTCCTCATGTTTTTGTCACCTCGCACGAAGCAAAAAATCCCCTATCTTATGATAGGGGATTTCGCGAAAGCTTGCAAACATCACTTGCTTGCTCGCCTCACACCCAGCCGCGGAATCGGCACGCTTCCGCCATTTTGCGAACGCCGACCATGTAAGCGGCAAGGCGCATGTCGACGCGGCGCGTCTGCGCCATTTCATACACGTTATTGAACGCTTTGACCATCACTTTTTCAAGCCGCTGTTCCACTTCTTCTTCCGTCCAATAGTACCCTTGGTTGTTTTGCACCCATTCGAAATACGACACCGTCACGCCGCCGGCGCTCGCCAGCACGTCCGGGACGAGCAAAATGCCACGTTGCGTCAAAATTTCCGTCGCCTCGAGCGTCGTCGGCCCGTTCGCCGCCTCGACGACGATGCTCGCCTTAATGCGCGGGGCGTTTTCAGCCGTAATTTGGTTTTCGATGGCCGCCGGCACTAAAATATCGCAATCGAGCTCAAGAAGCTCTTTGTTCGAAATCGTATTTTTAAACAGCTTCGTCACCGTGCCAAAGCTGTCGCGCCGTTCGAGCAGATAGTCGATGTCAAGGCCGTTCGGATCGTACAGCGCGCCGTACACATCAGAAATGCCGACGACTTTCGCTCCGGCGTCGTGCAAAAATTTGGCCAAATAGCTGCCGGCGTTGCCGAACCCTTGGACGACGACGCGCGCGCCTTCGAGCGACAGGCCGCGTTTTTTCGCCGCTTCACGAATGCAAATCGTCACTCCTTTGGCCGTCGCCGTTTCCCGGCCATGCGAACCGCCGAGGACAAGCGGTTTCCCGGTGATGAAGCCCGGCGAATCGAACTCGCGGATGCGGCTGTACTCATCCATCATCCACGCCATAATTTGCGAGTTTGTAAACACATCCGGCGCCGGAATGTCTTTTGTCGGCCCTACGATTTGGCTGATAGCGCGCACGTAGCCGCGGCTTAAACGCTCCAGTTCGCGGAACGACATCGTGCGCGGGTCGCAGACGATCCCGCCTTTGCCGCCGCCATACGGCAAGTCGACGATGCCGCACTTTAAGCTCATCCAAATCGACAGCGCTTTCACTTCGCGCTCGGTGACGTCTGGATGGAAGCGCACCCCGCCTTTCGTCGGGCCGACGGCATCGTTATGCTGCGCCCGGTAGCCGGTAAAAATTTTCACCGATCCGTCATCCATGCGCACCGGAATGCGAACGGTCAGCACGCGGATCGGCTCTTTCAAGAGCTCATACACCTCTTCCGGATAGCCGAGCTTTTCCAACGCTCTATGTATAACAATTTGTGTCGACGCCAGCACGTCGTCTTGTTGCCCCTTCTCCTCCGTATGCTTATCGGCTGCCATACGTAAACCTCCTACAAGCTCGCTATAATAGTTTGTCGCCTTCCATGTCATAGTATACACCTTCTGTCGGCGTCTGCAAAGGAAAAATGATGAAACGCGCAAACCGCTTTATGGAAGCCTTTCGCGCGAAAAAATAGACTCCTTGTCCATATAAAGGAGTCTTGGCTACGCCCTAGTTGGCCCGAAAATAGTGAACGAGCTGCGCAATGGCGCGCCGTTCGATCAACTGTTTTCCATATTCTTGCACACGGTGTATCGTTATCGTGGCTGGGTTGCCAAACTCGGCCAGCAAGGCGACAAAGTTGTCGAGCGGAATCGGCGGTTCCTCGGCAACGTGCAAGTAAAAGCGGCCTTGATACGAATAAAGCGTGCCGTCGAGGCAGCCGACCGCATGCAGGCGATGAGCGAGCTGGATGACATCTTCGAACGCTTGGAATTCGTAAAATATGTCATCGCTCTCATCGAGCGTTACCTGCATCTCAATGTAATCGTCGGCGAATTCTTCTTCCATGTCGTCGTAGTCGCCTTCATTCGTGACGATAACGACCATGCCCTGTGCCGGTAAAGAGTAGACTTCGACCGCGATCGATCCGTTCACCTCAAAGCCGAGCTCTTCGCTCGCTTCCTCGATCATATCGCGGAACAGCTGATGGACTTTAAACGTGTCCTTCCACAAATCGTCTTTCGTCAACCCGCGGTCCAGCAAATCGTCAAACGTCAAGAAAATTTTAATTTTGTTGTGGGTCAAGCGCTCAAGACGCATCGACACCCCTCCTTACCTACAGAGCCATCTCTTACCGTTATTGTATGACGCAATCGGCAATTGGTTCGTTTATTGTGTTTATTGTTATTAATGAGTTTACATCGTTTTCCCGGTTTTAGACAAGCATTTTTTCTCAGGTGTCGGTTTTCCGGGCACAATCGTGATGAGATGAGTCTCTGCCGGCGCTCCGAGGCGAAGCGGCACCCCGGTCGTCCCGTAGCCGTTACTCGTTAACACCGCCGTGCTGCCCTGCCATTTGAGCCCTCCTTTTTCATACAACCCAATGGAAAAGAAGCGAATTTGTCCTCCATGCGTATGGCCGCTCAGCACGAGTGAAATGTGCTGCTCCTCTCTTAGGCGAGCGACGATCGCTGGGTTATGGCAGGCTAATATACGAAATGATTGAGGCGGAACGTGTTCGAGCGCCCGATCGATATCCGCCTCCTTTCGGCTTACATCGCCGACGCCGATGAGCGCGACCGGCACACCGCCGTGCTCCCATACTTTCGCTTTGTTTTTGAGCACGTGGACGCGCTCTTCCTCAAACACTGATTGAAGATCGTAGTCGACTTCGTCATCATTGTTTCCCCAAACAAAATAAACAGGAGCGACCTCGCGCAACCGACGCACATTTTCACGGACGCGCGCTTCGGGCACCCCTCTTTCGGCCAAATCCCCGCCAATCACGACAAGATCCGCTTTTCCCCTTACTTCCTCAAGCATGCGTGACGAAACGATCCGCCGATGAATATCAGAAATAAAAAAAATCGTAAGCGGCGGCCAATGATCGGGAAAATGAGGAAACGACAGGATCACGTGACGAACCCAGTTGCTGTGCGCTTCTTTCCACATATAACCAAGCAAAACAAGAAAACTCGTGATCATTCCCCCGATGATCATACTTCCTCCTGCTAAAGCCGATCATCTTTGGTCAACCGGCGGTCTCTCATCGTCATCATACCATAAAAAAAGGAAAAAACAAAAAAAAGCGCCGCCAGCGGCCAATGAAACCGAAACGCCCAATAAAAATGGCCGAGCGCCGCCAAACTAGCCACCCATTCCCCGACACGAAACCGCCGGCCGGACAACAGACGCACCATCCCGCCGACTGCCGCGCGGATGAGCGCCCCGTTGGCAGCCGTCCCGAACCAAAAGCAAACGAGCGCAAGCCATGTCCGCAGCGGGGCAAACAGCAAATCGGTCAAAAACCGCTCCAGCGAGAACGGCTCGAGCGGCGGCAGCCAGCGAAAAAACAAATACGTGCACAAAACAGCGGCCATGGCGGTCATCGATAGACGGCCCATGGTTTCCTCCTTAGCCCGATCCTCATTATTCGTCATGGCAAACAGGCATGAACGACATGGCTCCATCATACATATAGACTGAACTTTGCCAAAAAAGGGGGGGTTTTATGTTTACGACGCGCAAACAATATGAGCCGTACATCAGCCCGTTTGACCCGTGCCCGCCGATCCGCGTCAAAACGTACGTCACCGCGCCCAACTTGTATGTCGGCTTCCAACCGCCGAATTTGCCGCAGTTTCCGCTGCGCGAGGCGTTGATGAAAGGAACGCTCTGGCAAGTGTTTTACGATCCTTACTACAGCCCTTACGAAGGGAAAAGAGGTGATGGTTCATGAAACAAATGCCCAAGGAGTATTACGAGCAGCTTGAGGAGCTGCAAGCCGTCGATTTTGCCCTCGTCGAGCTGACGCTTTATTTGGACACCCACCCGAACGATTATCAAGCCATTCAACAGTTTAACCAGCTCGCGCAAAAACGGAAGCAGCTGAAAAAACAGTTTGAAGCCGCCTATGGCCCGCTTGAGCAGTTCGGCCATAGCTATTCGAACTACCCGTGGAACTGGGACGACGCGCCTTGGCCTTGGCAAGTGTAGCTGATTCATCACGAACGCAAGGAGGAACGGATCATGTGGATTTATGAAAAAAAACTGCAATACCCGGTTCGCGTCAGCACGTGCAACCCGCGATTGGCGAAGTATTTAATCGAACAGTACGGCGGGGCGGACGGAGAGCTGGCGGCGGCGCTCCGTTACCTAAACCAGCGTTATACGCTGCCCCCGAAAGTGATCGGGCTGCTTAACGACATCGGCACCGAAGAACTCGCTCATTTGGAAATGATCGCGACAATGGTGTACAAACTGACGAAAGACGCGACGCCGGAGCAGCTGAAAGAAGCCGGCCTTGAGCCTCATTACGTCGATCATGAGCGCGCCCTCTTTTACCATAACGCCGCCGGCAACCCGTTTACGGCGACGTATATTCAAGCAAAAGGCGACCCCATCACCGACTTGTACGAAGACATCGCCGCTGAAGAGAAAGCGCGCGCCACCTACCAATGGATCATCAACATGAGCGACGATCCGGATTTAAACGATGGGCTCCGCTTTTTGCGCGAGCGGGAAATCATTCATGCGCAGCGATTCCGCGAAGCAGTGGAAATTTTGAAAGAAGAGCGCAACCAGAAAAAAATATTCTAAACAAAGCACAGCTGGATGGGCTCCCATTCAGCCGTTTTCATAATATAGGTTGATGTCGTACTCCCGCTTCAGCCATTCAAACAGCCGGTGACGCCCATTCCATTGTTCTTCATTTTTCCATAAATCGATGCTTTTCTGGATAATTTCGCAACGGAGGGCATGAAAGTCGTCTTCCGCCTTTTCACTTTTTCCTTTATAATAATAAACAGCCAGCCAATACACCGTACATAACAGGAGCAAGATGAAAAGGTGGGCCGGGGCGGCAAAAAACCAGGCGAATCGTTCACTCCACGCCGTGATCGCTGCAGCGTTGGCAATGATATAAAGAAGGAACGCGGCCAAGCCGGCCAACGCGGCCGCCTGCAAAAGCGTCGACCGCTTTTCAAGCCGCTCCCATTTTTTCTTTTTTTCAATGACGGCAAGCAACATTTCTTTTGTCACTTCATCGAGGGAAAATTCATCCGGAAACCGGGTCATGGCGCTCTCCCCTTGTCCGTATTCTATTGTCCATCATATGCGGGCAACAGACAGATTAGAACAAAGGGGAACGCGCGCGGCCATTTTTTCGGCCGGCGGGCGCAACCGCTTATTCCGTCTGAGCGGGGAACGGAATGCGCAGCGTTTGCCCCGGCTCGAGCCGGCTCGTTGACAAGCCGTTTTCTTTTTTGATGATCTCCATGGCGGCAGGCGTTCCGTAATATTTCATCGCAATGCTATAGAGCGTTTCATTCGCCGCCACCACATGGGTGATGGTCTGCGCGTCGGATTCGCTTTTTGCCCCGTCACCCGCGGCGCGCTTCGGCTCTGATGTTTGTTCCGCCTTCGCGCCATCTTCTTGAATAATGCGCACCGTCTCCCGGCTGCCGCTTTCTTCATGGCGGACGACTGTGATCGTTCCAGGCTTTGACTGGGCATAGTAAACAGCCGTCACCGCAGCCGGCAGCGTTAAAAACAAAAACGCGAGCAAACGGATGGGAATGTATTTTCGTTTTTGCTCCTCTTTTTGCCGCCGCCGTTTTAGGCGCGATGGCGGCGCCCCCGCGCTTGACGCCGGGAGTTTTTTCCGCGCCAGGCGCCCCGATGCCTCTTCCATCGCTTCACTCCCTTTCTTCCTCTGCCCCCCGTTTGAACCGAACATGTAAGGCAAGCACAAAATCGATCAAAAAGTGAGCGGTGATGGCGGCCCATAAGCTGTCAGTATGCTCGTAAAGGACGCCGAGAAAGAGACTGAGCAGCACGACGACCATAAACAAAAACCATTTTTCCAAATACCGGACGTGCAGCACGGCAAAAATGGCGCTTGCCGCCCATAGCCCCCAATGCGTCTGCACAATGCCGCGAAACAGCCATTCTTCCGTCACCGCAATGAGCGCACATAAAAAAAAGAGATGCGGAATCGAGCGGCCGCGGAATATTTTTTCATTGACGCCGCCGTCATCATGCCAATCGTCCGGCAAATAGCGCATCGCCAAAAACTCAGCAGCGAGCACGAACGCCGCCCCGCCGGCTCCGTACACGAGCACATCGCGCAGCTCAAACTGCCAAAGCCGACGCCACTCCTCCCGAGCAAATAAAAACAGCGAGCTGCCGCCGGCCAAAAGCAGCAGCAACCCTTGCGTGATATAAAGATGGATGAGCACTTCGCGGTCTGTCATCTGTTTGATTTGTTCACTTTGCCGCCTCATCGCGCCGCCTCCCGCCAAAAAACATATGCCATAGCTCCTCGCGCCAAGGCCGGACGGGCGCCGGCTCGGGACGGCGGCCGTCCGCCATGAAACGGTCCGTCTCCAGGCCGCAGTTGTCGCAGCAAGCATCCGGTTTGTCCGATAGCTCCTCCCCGAACGCGCGGACAATCGCCGCGCGCCGGCATGAAGAGGCGTGCACCCATTCCTCCATTTCGCGCAATTTTTTTCGCTTCCAACGCCGCCGCGCCTCGATGGCAGCGGCCATCCGTTCATACAGCCGCTCCTTCGCCGCGGCCGTCAGCTGTTCGGGCGCCGCTGTTTGTCCCCATTCTAAAAAGTACGCCAACAGCCGTTTTTGTATGTCCGTAAATCCGCCGGCATCAACCATAGCGCGCCATCCACCGCCGACGGCGTCTTCCGGCAGCCGCCGGCACCACTCGCGGAGCGCAGTCGAGTCGGGAAGCTCCGCTTCGGCGACCGCCTGGGCGATCGCCCGGTCGCCGTCCGCGTAAAACAATACCGCAAGGCTTGGCGCCCCATCACGCCCGGCGCGCCCGATTTCCTGCACATACGCCTCAAGCTGGGCCGGCATATGAAAGTGAAGCACAAAACGGACGTTTCCTTTGTCCACCCCCATGCCGAACGCGCTTGTGCAACAAACGATGTCGAGCTCGTCATATAAAAACTGCTGCTGCACAAGCAGCCGTTGTTCCCCATCCATGCCGGCGTGGTAATAGGCGACCCGACCCGCCCCGTTTTGCGCTAGCCGGCGCGCCATTTCTTCAGCCCACTGCCGGCTTGAAAAGTACACGATCCCCGGTCCTCGGAGCCGTTTCGCGCATTCGGCCAAGCGCGCAGCTTTGTCCTCAACCGATAAGCAATGTTCCACCGCCAAGGCGATGTTCGGGCGGTCGACGGAATAAATATGGCGGCGCGTCCGCTCCATCCCGAGCGTGCGGATGATGTCCTCCTGCACTTCCGGCGTAGCCGTCGCCGTCAGCGCCAGACACGGCGGCGAACCGAGCGCATGGCGGACCGCTCCGAGCTTCAAAAAGTCCGGGCGAAAATCATAACCCCACTGTGAAATGCAATGCGCCTCATCGACGACAAACAACGAAACACGAGCGCGCCGGAGCGCCGCCAAAAACGTTTCAGATTGCAGCATTTCCGGTGAGGCATAAATAAAGAGAAAATCTGGAAGCGAGGCGAGGGCTTGCCATTTTTCTTCCGCATCGAGCAAACTATGGAACGCGACAACGCGCTTTTCACCGCGCCGGCGCAGCTGCTCGACTTGATCTTCCATTAAGGAGACGAGCGGCGAGACAATGAGCACGCTCCCCGGGAGGAAATACGCCGGCAGCTGATAGCAAAGCGATTTGCCGCTTCCAGTCGGCAGCATCGCCAGCACATCGCGCCCGCTGAGCACGTCTTCGATCACATCGCGCTGTCCGGGCCGAAACGACGCGTGCCCGAACCGCTCATGCAATGTTTTCGTTAATTCATCCAACGTCCCACTTCCTTTGCCAACACGAGCCGAATTTCAAAATAACTCGCTATTCCGCCAAGCGCCTCGCGAATACGCTTCAGCTTGCGCGTCCCGAGCGCCCGCGCCGCGGCCTGGATCGCCGCCGCCCTTTCAGCGGCGACAAACGGGTCGATCGAAAAATCGGGCACATTGGCGGCCAACTCGACGACATGATCCTCGATTGTACTTTTTTTCAAGCGCCGAAGGGCGGCGATTTCGTCGATCGTCTTTCCTTTTTGCAGCCATTCGTACGTTTTTTGCGCCGATTGTGTCAGCTGCACCGGCGCCAGCCCGGCCATCAGCTCGGCCATCACCGGGGCGCGCCCGGCTTCGGCTTCAGCCATCATATAATGAAGCGCGTTGCGAAACTGAAACTGCACATACAGCACATCCTTTTGCAGCCAAGCGGCAATTTGCTCCGCCGTCCAGCCGATGCGGCGGGCGCTTGTCTGCCGGAGCGCAAACACCGTCGCCGCTTCTTCAGAAACAGCCGCAAGCAGCCGGATGAGCTCGTCATAAAGCGCCCGCGCCAACGTTTGGCGCGATCCCTTGCCCAGCAAATACTGCTTCACCCATAACAGCGTCCGCTCGTCGCGGCAAATGGGGATAAAACGCTGTCCATGGGAGAGGTTGGACAGCGTCTGCCCAATGAGCGACAGCCGCTGCCAAAAAAGCGGCTCGACCTCATGGTAGCGCCAGCCGTTCACATAGCGGGGGAACGATGCCGCCTGTTCATCGAGCCAATGCCGCCCTTTTTCCGTCAATATATATGTCCGATCATGGACGGGCGCGGCCCGCTGCTTCCGAACGAGCACGAGGGCCGCCTCCTCCAATCGGTCCATCGTCACGTCTTTCCATGTGCCGAAAAACGGCGCAAGTTGAAAACATTTGCAGTCTTGCAGCGTCTGGGCTGATTTTTTTCCAGACAACAAATGGTACACCGCTGCCAGCGTCCGTTCACCGTTTAGGCGGCGCAAGCAGTGGGCAAGCAAAAACGAGGCGTAACCGTGCCGCATCTTTGATTCCTCCCCGCCTCTATTGTAACAAAAATCGCACAAGCCGTTTGCAATGAAAAAACGATTTTGGAACAAAAATAAACAAGGGACATATGTGTAAAAATACAGGAGAGCGATTTTTTTAGTTGAAAAGCGGGGCGAACGGTCTTATTATAAAAAAGTGAAAAGTTCATTTCCGAGCAGGTAACACGGAGATGACCCGTCCGTTTCCAAAAAAATTGGGGAGGTTCGATTTTTATGCCAAAGTATACGATTGTCGATAAAGAAACATGTATTGCCTGCGGAGCATGCGGCGCGGCAGCTCCGGATATTTACGATTATGACGAGGACGGCATTGCCTACGTCACGCTTGACGACAACCAAGGGATTGTCGAAGTTCCGGACATTTTAATCGACGATATGATGGATGCGTTTGAAGGCTGCCCGACCGAGTCGATCAAAGTCGCTGACGAGCCGTTTGACGGCGATCCAAATAAATTCGACTGAAATCTCCCCTCTTGCCGAATCAGCAAGAGGGTTTTTTGACGAAAGCGTGAAAAAATGCCATTTGACAAGTGGCGCGCCGCAAGGGAACATGCTACACTACGATTGTCTTGCCCGCCCTGGGCGCCGGCGGGCGAGTTTTCATGCGTACATAACAACCAAAAAAGGAGGAACGGGTTGTGGCATTCGAAAATAAAATTGTCGAAGCGTTTATCGAAATTCCAACCGGCAGCCAAAACAAATACGAGTTCGACAAAGAGCGGGGCGTTTTCAAACTCGACCGCGTCTTGTACTCCCCGATGTTTTACCCGGCTGAGTACGGCTACTTGCAAAATACGCTGGCGCTCGATGGCGACCCGCTCGACATTTTGGTCATCACAACGAATCCGACATTCCCGGGCTGCGTCATCGATACGCGTGTCATCGGCTTTTTGAACATGGTCGACAGCGGTGAGGAGGACGCGAAGCTCATCGGCGTGCCAGTCGAAGACCCGCGCTTTGATGAAGTCCGCTCGATTGAAGACCTGCCGCAGCACAAGCTGAAAGAAATCGCCCACTTCTTTGAACGGTACAAAGACTTGCAAGGCAAGCGGACGGAAATCGGCACATGGGAAGGGCCGGAAGCTGCGGCAAAACTGATCGATGAGTGCATCGCCCGCTACAACGAACAAAACAAAAAATAATCGCCTAAAACGTTGTACTTCCAATGCGAACCTCAGCTATTTCCGAACAATCCCGCCTATATCTTTGGATATGGGCGGTTTTCTTTTGGAAACACGAACATTCCCCAAAACAGAAAGCGTTGTCATTGGTATGACTTCTTCGCTTTCCATTGACAGAAAGCGCTTTGCTATGTTAAATTATCAGAAATTTAACATCTTCGAAACAGAAAGGGGCACCTGCTGTGGTTCGCGTACTCGTTTCCGACGCCATTAGCGAAGAAGGCTTGGCGCCGCTCCGCACATCGGCGCACATCGACATCGTTCAAAAAAACGTGAGCGAAGCGGAGGACGAATTGCACACGTTTGACGCCTTGCTTGTGCGCAGCGCAACGAAAGTGACGGAAGAATTGTTGGCGAAAATGCCGAAGCTGAAAATTGTCGGCCGCGCCGGGGTCGGCGTCGACAACATTGACGTCGACGCCGCGACGAAACGCGGCATTGTCGTCATTAACGCGCCGAACGGCAATACGATTTCCGCCGCAGAGCATACGTTTGCCATGATGGCTGCGCTCGTCCGCCGCATCCCGCAAGCGCACATTTCTGTCAAATCGCGGGAATGGAACCGCTCGGCGTTTGTCGGCAACGAGCTGTTCGGCAAGAAATTGGGCATCATCGGCTTCGGCCGCATCGGATCAGAAGTAGCAAAGCGGGCACGGGCGTTCGGCATGACCGTGCACGTCTTCGACCCGTTTTTGACGAAAGAGCGGGCGGAGAAGCTCGGCGTCTCCATCCATTCACTTGATGAGGTGCTGGCAGTCGCCGACATCATCACCGTTCATACACCGCTGACGAAAGAAACAAGAGGCTTGCTTGGCACGGAAAATTTGGCGAAGACGAAAAAAGGGGTATACTTAATCAACTGTGCTCGCGGCGGCATTATTGATGAGCAGGCGCTCATTCCGTTTTTGGAAAGCGGCCATGTCGCCGGTGTCGCTCTCGACGTCTTTGAACAGGAGCCCCCGGGCGACCACCCGCTGCTGGCGTTTGATAATGTCATCGTTACGCCGCATTTAGGGGCGTCGACGGTTGAAGCGCAACTGAACGTCGCCACCCAAGTCGCTGAAGAGCTGCTCCACTTTTTTGAAGGGCAGCCGGTCACATCATCGATCAACCTGCCGGCGCTGTCGAAAGACGTCTATGAGAAAATTCAAGCATTCTATCATTTAGGCCGAAAGCTCGGTTTAATTGCTTCGCAGTTTATGAACATTCCGGTTCAAGAGCTGTCGGTCACCTACGCCGGCACGGTCGCCGATTTGGAAACGACGTACATCACTCGCAGCTTGCTTGCCGGCTTCCTGCGGCCGCGCGTCGCTTCCACCGTCAATGAGGTAAACGCCGCCATGGTCGCCAAAGAGCGCGGCATCACATACGGCGAAAAATTCTCTGATGAGACGCACGGCTATGCAAACTGCATTTCGCTCACTGTCCATGGCGAGAACAAAACGTTTACGATCAAAGGAACGCATGTGCCGAACTACGGCGACCGCATCGTCCATTTTGACGGCGTCACGATCGATTTCGCGCCGGAAGGCCATCTCCTTTACATTCAGCACCACGACCGCCCGGGGATGATCGGGAAAGTCGGGAACGTGCTCGGGGCGCATAACGTCAACATCGCCACAATGCAAGTCGGCCGCCAAGAAGCGGGCGGAAAAGCCATGATGATCCTATCGCTCGACAAACCAGTCGATGACGCGGTATTAAAAGCGCTGGCGCAAATTGACGATATTGAAACCGTCAAACGGCTCGAAGCGTAACGAAAACAAAAAAAGCAGGGTTCCCAAACGGGAAGCCTGCTTTTTTTCATCGTTGGCGGCGCAGCGCCTTGCAACAGGCGCCCATGGCTGCCTTCTGTGCATGGCGGCCTGTTTCCGCCGTCCATTCTGCTTCTCATATTTCGCAACCTTTGCATAATATACAAAAAAACACCCCGGATATTCGCATCAAAATAATTTTTATACAAAAATTGTAAAAAAACTAATTTTTATTCGGTCAAATCGGGCTTATTTCGAATTTTTATTCAAGGTGCGAAATGTGAGCTGCTTAACCGAGCGGCACCGCTTTCCGCTCGCCTTTCGAGAACGTCATGAGTTCGGTATAGCCGACGCTGCGGGCGAGTTCAACCGCCTTGTCAAAGTCGGCGCCGACATCGCCCGGCACGTGCGCGTCCGAGGACAACACGATCGGAATGCCTTTGTCATAGCACATTTGCAGCAGCCGCGGATCGGGATACAGCTCGCCGACCGGCTTGCGCAGCCCGGCCGTGCTGATCTCGACGCACGTCTTCGAATTGGCGAGCGCTGTCGTTGCCCGGTCGTATTGCTCAAGCAAAAACTCTTCATCTTCCGGAACGTATTTAAAAATTTTCACCAAATCCAAATGGCCGATAATATCAAATAAGTTCGACTCGGCGAGCGTTACGACTTGGTCAAAGTATTTGCGATATGTATCATACAAATCGCGCCGTTCCCATTCACGGCGGAACTCGACTAAGTCGATGCCGAAATCGTCGACCCAATGGATCGAACCGATGACATAGTCAAACTCGTACGAGCGGATAAACTCAGCCATTTCCTCATGTTTGCCGGGAGTGTAATCCATTTCAATCGACATTTTCACGTCGATTCCGGCATCCCACGCTTCGTGGAACAAGCGGACATAGTCGGCCATATCGTAGCACCGGCGCGCCTCCACCCACGGGTTGGACAAAATGTTTTTCGTTTGGTAAAAATGATACGCATGCTCGGAAATGCCAAAATGCTGAATGCCTTTTTTCGCGGCTTCATCGGTGAACTGGCGCAAATAATCGAGCGTCAGCGTCCCCCGCTCCAAATGGTTGTGATAATCAGTCAGCACAGTGTTTCTCCCCTCCTGCTGTTTTTTTCATTATAACGCATCACCGCAAGAAAGGAAAACCGTTTGGCGAATCATCACCCAATCATCCGTTCGCGCCGACGAGAAACAACAGCCCGACACATACCGCGACGCCGGCGACCGCCAAGAGCCGTGTCATGAGATCATCCATCTGCCACCCCTCCTTGCCTTCTTTGCGCCATATATGTCTTATGCCAATATCATCTCCGATAGAACAACAAAGTGAAGATCGTAACAAAACGACGCAAACGGCGGCGGCTACCAGCCGGCCGCCATCAACAGAGTGTTCGGCTCGGCCGGCACGCGGATTCGCATTCCAACCAGATACGGGCCCAAGTTCGACAACCCGTCAGCCGCAAACGTCACCTCACGGAAGCCAAACTCTTTCGCTGTCAGCAGCACAGCCTCCGCCATGCGCGCCGCGTCCTCTTCATGTGGCTGAGCGGTCAGCTGAATCCGGACCGTCGCATGCCGCGCATCCATATTAGCCAGCTCCACGTTTACTCCTGGCGGAATGGCCGGCTCGAGCCCGCGGATCGTCGATGTTTTCATCTGCTTCAGCGCCTTCGAAAACGTGCGAGCGCTGCCCGGAGCCGGAACGAGCACTGTATAGCCGAATGAAGCGCTGTTTTTATCATACATTCGTTGCCGCTCCTTGATTTTTGTCGCTTTTACCATTCCGAGCGCCGGCAACTCAAGCCCTTCCTTCTCTCCGGTGAAAAAGCGGAGGCGCCGCTCCCCCATTTGTCGCGCTGTTTCGACGAGGGCGTCGACAAACAGCTTCTGCTCTTTGCGGCTGGCCGAAAACACGCGGTGCTGAGCCGGGACGTGCACCATCCATTCCCCCTTCCCCCCGGCGGCCGGCTGAATGACCACTCCATCAAACCAAGCGGACGCCGCCCGCAGCGGAGAGCGCCCAAGCACGCGCAGCGCTGCCGTGAACAGCTCTTCGGGGGCCAATCGGCCGCTGAGCGGAACCGCCACTGGCACCACCCGGCCGTTTGCCGCATCAGGCAAGCCGACCACCATGACGCCGGCATCTTCCTGCGCCGGCGCCGCATCAGCGGCCATTATCGTCTCAACTTGGGGGGGAGAGCTCTCGGCTCCTAGCGTTTTGACGGTAGAGGATCGCTGCTGCTGTTCCGCGCGCTCCGGAGCGGCCGCATTCATTCCGACAGCAACAACCGCAAGAAAGAGGGCCATCGATGCCGCCGAAAGCCAACGCCGTCTCCAGCGCATCTTGCGCTGGGTGCGCTGAAGCCGTTCGTAAACATCTTCTTTTGTGCGCCGGTCTTTCACCATGGGCAGCTGCTCAAGGCTATGTTCGATGCATCGCTCATTCCAGGGAAATTTTTTTCATGCCGCCACTCCTCCCATTCGGCCTCTTCCTCCATATGTTGTTTCAGCGCCTTCAACGCGCGATGCTGCGTTGTTTTCACTTTGCTTTCCGTCCAGCCGAGCGCAGCCGCCGTTTCAGCAATCGACAGCGACTGGATGAATCGGAGGACGAGCACAAGCTGTTGGTCGACCGTGCAGCGCGCCAAGCAGCGGTACATGAGTTGAATTTCCTCGTTTTGAATCGCGATTTCCTCCGGCATCGGCTCGTCAGCGCCGAGCTGCTCCTCGCTCCACTCCGATGCCTTCACCCACTGGCGTCGTTTTTGCTTGCGAAAAAAATCGACCGCCACATGGCGCGCAATGGACAGCAGCCACGTCTTTTCACTACATTGCCCTTTAAACCGTTTGTACGAACGCAGCACTTTCACATACACTTCTTGCACTAAATCTTCGGCATGCTCTCGATTTCGCACCATGTAATATAAAAAATTAAACAAATCATCGTGATATTGTTCGTACAACTGTTCAAAAACGGGGTCCATCTTGTCTCTCCCCCTATTCGTTTCCATGGACCAAAGCCGAACCATTCCATTATCTTCATGATAACGGGTCTCATGCAAAAAGGGAACCATTTTTTTGGACGAAAAAGGAAGAAGGCCGAGCGAACCGGCTATCGCTCGGCAAAGAGCGAAAAAAAGAGGTGGCCGGCTCGCTTCCGCAATGCGCCCTCTGCCGCCCGGTCATAGCTGATCAAAAACGACGTCGCCGGACCACCAGAGGCAAAGAGCGGCAACGGGCAGGCGCAGGCCCGCCCTTGGCGGCCGTTGGCGGCCGACAGTTGCATCCATTCGTAGTAAATGCCTTTGGAACCGATCGGGACGAGCTCATAAACAGACGGAGAGGCGAGAAGCTCAACAAACAGCGAAAGCGGCGCGATCCATTGAGGATGCGCCAGCACGGCCGGGCCGACGAGCGGGCGGCCGATGACGGCAAACTTCGCTCCCTCCGGCGTGACGCCGATCCGCTTCCGTTCGGCCGCCACCGTTCCGACCGCCATCCAAGCCAGGCGACGGCTCATTGCTTCTCCTCCTTGTCGCGGAACACAATGGCGCTCCGCTCATATTCGACATCCTTCACCCCTAAGCGGGCGTTCACAACCCGGGCGGCAGCGAACAAATAGTCGGACAGGCGGTTCATATATTTCAGAACAACGTCGTTGATCGGCTCCGCTTTTTGCAACGAAACGATGCAGCGCTCCGCCCTTCTTATCACCGTGCGCGCCAGATGAAGCGCGGCAGCCGCCTTCGACCCTCCCGGCAAAATAAACTTTTCAAGCGGCGGCGCCTCTTGGACATAGGCGTCAATGCGCTGCTCCAAAAAGGCGACCATCTCCTCGGTCGCTTTATACGGCAGCTTGCCGTTGACGATGGCCAAGTCGCCGCCGCAGTCAAACAGTTCATGCTGAATTTTTTGCAATTCGGCGCAAAGATCGTCAAACCGTTCATCGTCAGCGAGCAGAGCCAGCGCCCAGCCGATGAACGAGTTCGCCTCATCGATCGTCCCATACGCCTCGACGCGCAAATGATCTTTATCGACGCGCCCGCCGATTAAGCTTGTTTTTCCTTTGTCTCCAGTCCGTGTATACAATTTCATAATTCTTCTCCCCTTTATTTTAATCGTTCCGCCAACCCGCACCAAAGCCGGTCGACGCGATGGCATACGGCGGCAAGCCGTTGATAGCACAGGCCGACGGCGTCGCGCCAGCGCCGTTCTTGCCGGTCAGTCGGAACGACGCCTTGCGTTACGTCTGTCCCGATCCAGACGACCGTGCGGCCGGCCGCTCCTTCCTCCCACTGCTTCCAAGCGCAGAAAAACCGCTCCCATTCCTCTGGGTCCGGAAGGCGGCGGATGGCGGCTTCGAGCCCATCCAAGACAACTGTTTTCGCCGTCTTGGCACCATCCGGCCACCCGTATGGCTCCTGATAGCCGTCATGCCATACGATATGAACACCGTCGCTTATTCCGTACCGTTCCCGCACCCATTTTCGCTTTCCTTGGAACGCACCGCCGACAACGAAATGCATCGTTCTCCCCCTTTCCAACGCTCGATCGTTGATTCGAGCGTATACCCGCCGGAAAACGGCACCTTCCATTCCCAAAACGGGCGAACGTCCGGCGCATATTGTTCAAGCACGAAACGGATCGGACCGCTGTGGGTGACGATCGCCACATGGCGGGCGCCCATCCGCTCAGCCAACGCAACCGTCTCAGCGAGCGCCCGTTTGATGCGCGCTTGAAACGAAACATAGCTTTCTCCGGCGGGCGGCGCCGTCGAAAATGGCGACTCGAGCCATCGGTTGTACGCGAGATCCGTTTTGAGTTCGGCGAACGTTTTCCCTTCCCAGACGCCAAAAAAAAGCTCGCGCCATCCGCTCGTACACCAGTCCGGCTCGCGGCTGCCAAACAGCAGCGCCGCCGTCTCCCAGCAACGGCGAAGATCGCTTGTCACGATGCAGTCGACCGGATATGGCCACTCGACCCGCAAACGGCGCAGCCTGCTATGTTCCGCGGCCGAAAGCGGCGCGTCCGTCCAGCCGATATATGCATTGCGCCGATTCAGTTCCGTCATCCCATGACGGATAAGCGTAACAGCCAAAGGACGCCCCATAGCACGGTCTCTCCCCCTTCGATGAGCGCGCCGAGCACATCGCCGCTCACGCCGCCAAACTGCTTTTCCGCCCACGGCTTTGCCGCGAGGGAACAAAGCGCCATCGCCGCAGCCAACACCACAACCGCCGCCGGCGGAACGCCCGCCGCCGGAAGAAGCAAAAGCACAAGGCATGCCAATCCCAGCGCCCATGCTGCATCGCGCCATGAACTATATTCGCGAAGCGAGGCCGCCATTCCTGTCGATTTGGCCAGCTTACCGGCGGAAAGAAGCCAGACAGCCCCGGCTCTCGACAGCAGTGGAATGGCAATAAACAGGGCAGGGGAAATGCCCGCTTTGATCGCTTCATGCAAAAACAGCCAGCGGAACGATAACAAACAAATGAGCGACAACACAGCGAACGCGCCGACGCGCGAATCGGCCATGATCTCTTGCCGCCGCTTGGCGTCCCGGTACGAAAAAAAGGCATCACTCACGTCCATAAAACCGTCGGCGTGCAGCCCGCCGGCAAGCCAAATGCCAAGCCAAAGAAGAAGGAGAGCCAAAAAAGAAGGCGGACCGAACGAAAGCGCCGCACAGGCGCCGTACACCAAGGCAGCCAGCGTCCCGAGCAGCGCTCCAGCCAGCGGCATTGTGCGCACAAGCCAGCGGACATGAGGGGCATTCCATTCAATCGAACGCTGAATGGGAATGATCGTAAACAGCTGCAGCGCCAGCAGCCAGCCATTCCATGCCCGCTTCATTGCGGCCACCGTCCTTTCTTCACGCGAAGAATACCGCATTCCACCACGGCGGCGGCTTCTGCTTCCGCGACCAACTATTGATGAAGCCAACCGAGCATTTTCATGTAGCGAAATGTGCCGAGGTCATTCGGCACGCCGCCAGAAAACAACTCATTGGACACAATGACAACAGCGCGGCATGCCGCCGCCCACGCCCGCACTTGGTCGAGCAGGCAACGGGCAGCGGCGAACGCTCCTTCCTCTGTTTTCCATTCATCTCCGGCAAATAACACATTCGCCCACCACATAGTCAAGCAGTCGAGAAGGACAACATCAGGCGGACGAAGTGCAGCCAACAACTGATCAGGCCCTTCCGGCGCTTCCCACACCACCCAAGGCGCCGTCATCCCCATGCGCCGCTCTTGATGGCGGCGAATGCGCTCTTCCATTTCCACATCGGCAGCCCGGGCGGTGGCAACATAATGAAGCGTCTCGCCAGCGGCCAGCCGGATGGCGCACACCTCTGCCGCTTCACTTTTGCCGCTGCGCACCGCGCCGCTCACAAACACGATCATCCATCCCACCTCTCAAGCGCCTCAAGCAGCCGGTCATTCTCCACCTGCGTTTTGACGGCGAGCCGGATGTAGCGGCCGTCAAGCCCCGGGAAATTCATCGTATGGCGCGGCACAACCCCTTCCTTCAACAAATGAAAAAACAGCTCCTCTGTCCGTCCTGAACACGGACGCAACAAATAAAAGTTCACGACCGATGGCGAGACGTCATACCGCCCGGCAGGCAGCGACCGAAACACCCGCTCCCGCTCGGCGGCGATCTGTTCTTTCCCTGAATCCGTGATAAAGACGCGTTCAAAGCTGCCAAGAAAACTGGATCAATCAACAAAATATTGCACTCGGGGTTCTTCACCTAATAGGTGAACATTCGAAATGGAGTCGAAGTCTCGACACGATTGGGTTTCCCAGCAT
>NZ_JAFWFM010000079.1:0-2468 GCF_017515625.1 Geobacillus sp. | reverse complement strand
TTCAAGCATCAGTTTAGTGGGAGGAACGATAAACCTTGGCGGCACATCGAATTTTTCCTTTACCATCCCGCGTTCAGGAATCATTACTGCTGTCGCAGCCAATTTTTCCGCTACAACAGGCACAGCGTTTTTAGGAACAGCTACGATCCGCGCTCAATTGTATATCGCCACTTCTCCATCCAGCAACGTATTTTCGCCTATTCCAGACACGCTCATTACATTAACGCCATCAATCACCTTTCCCATCTCCCTAGCCCAAAACGCCAGCGGCATTGTCACAGGATAAACGTGCCTGTCAATACAGGCGACCGGCTGCTCATGGCGTTTTTCATCACCACTTCCGGCCTTTCAATCGCCGCTTCCGTCACGGGATATGCGAGCGCAGGAGTGGCGATTAGTTAGCCAACGATGGTGAAAAAGGGCAGAACATCACCAATCGGGAAACGGGAGATCGAAAACAATAAGCAGGCGGCTTCACGTGGACACCGCCGTGAAAGTCCGCCCGCTTTCCTCTTAATTTATGATTGTAACATCGAAAACACTTGCTCGACATCTTTATCCCCGCGCCCCGACAAATTCACAATGA
Source organism: Geobacillus sp. (assembly GCF_017515625.1). NCBI lineage: Bacteria > Bacillati > Bacillota > Bacilli > Caryophanales > Anoxybacillaceae > Geobacillus > Geobacillus sp. The sequence continues at coordinate 1,882 of NZ_JAFWFM010000079.1, read as the reverse complement.
TGATTCGGTCTTTGCTTAACGTCGGCGCGAGCTTGATAGCGTACGCCACCGCATGGGCGCTCTCGAGAGCGGGGATGATTCCTTCCGTTTTGGACAACAGTTGGAACGCTTCGAGCACTTCCTCATTCGTAACCGTATAATACTCAGCCCGCCCGGACACTTTCAAATGGCTGTGCTCCGGACCGATGCCCGGATAATCGAGCCCAGCGGCGATCGAGTATGTGGGCTGCGGGTTGCCGTTTTCATCAAGCAACACGAGACACTTGAATCCGTGAAGAACCGCCGGAACCCCTTTCGTCAACGTCGCCGCCTTCTCCGGCTCGACACCGATGAGCCGCACGCTCGGTTCATCCAAGTAGTGGGCGAACGCCCCGATGGCGTTGCTTCCCCGCCGACGCAGGCCACTACCGCATCCGGAAGACGTCCTTCCTTCTCTACAATCTGCCGCTTGCTCTCTTCGCTAATAACCGACTGAAAATGTTTCACCATCGACGGGTACGGATGCGGACCAACCGCCGAACCAAGCAAGTAAAATGTAGTCTTATAGTTTTGCACAAGATCGTTCAGCGCCTCATCCACGGCATCCTTCAATCGTCCTTGACCTTTCGAGACCGACACGACTTTCGCCCCTAACAGCTCCATGCGGAACACATTGAGCGCCTGGCGCTTCGTATCTTCTTCTCCCATATAAATGGTGCAGTCCATGCCAAACATGGCGCATGCGGTAGCGGTCGCCACCCCGTGCTGGCCTGCGCCTGTCTCCGCAATGACCCGCTTCGCGCCCATCCGCTTCGCCAATAAAATTTGCCCAATCACGTTGTTGATTTTATGCGAACCGGTATGGTTTAAATCCTCACGTTTCAAATAAATCTTCGCCCCGCCGAGCCGCTCCGTCAACCGCGCCGCAAACGTCAGCGGACTCTCACGGCCGACATACTCCCGCAAATAGGTTCGAAACTCCTCATTGAATTCCGGGTCATCTTTATATTTCAGAAACTGCTCTTCCAAGTAGTCAAGCACTTCCTGCAGTTCAGGCGGAACAAAGCTGCCGCCAAACTCGCCAAAATACCCTCTTCTTTCCTGCGCTACACTCATTGCTCATCTCTCCTCTGCTTTCTAAAAGTCGTAACAGTAACAGAATAGACTGTTTTGACAGGCAAGTCAATCAATAATTTTTACTTTTTGAAACATTAAAAAAGGAGCGGCCCACCGCACAACTAGACGCCAAGCATTCACTGCTAGTGCGGTGAGCATGTGCTGCTGCAAAGCCATCGTGCAGCCGCACCCTCACAGCTTCCTACTTCGGATATTCACCAACCAGAGCAGGCAGTTCGGCTTATAAAACCCCAAGCTGCTCATCGCGCAGATCGGTAATAAACATATGTCCTGGGGCATGCGTAATCATGATATCCGGCTTTACTTCCATAGCAACCGCTTGGGGGGTGACCCCACAGGCCCAAAATACCGGGGTTTCCTCCTCACGGATGGTGACCGGATCCCCAAAATCAGGCTTATAAATATCATGAATCCCTATAAGTTTCGGGTCGCCAATATGAATAGGGGCACCATGAACAGACGGGAAGCGGCTCGTGACTTGAACCGCCCTGACAACATCCTTATGGGGAATCGGGCGCATGCTTACAACCACTTGCTCGAATCTGATGCCCGACAGTATTTTCTTGCAATCACCGTAAACTACCATAAAAAAGAGAAGAGTTCTCTCATCCCCCCTTCCTTTCAAAGGTATTGTCAAAAGTTTATCCTCCACACTCACGGTTTTCCCTTGAGTTTCAACGGTTGGAAGAAAAAAAGCTTGCCACCCCCGTTGTTTTCGGCCATCATTGAGGTAACGACACCCAACAGCCAAAACAAAGGAGTGACA